>JAHWKK010000029.1 GCA_019347945.1 Acidobacteriota bacterium
GGCGGTCTCTATTGCTCGTGTTGGGGTTGGGCGCCTCGCACGTGAATGGCCCGTTTGTGCGCTGCGCCCAACCCAACCTTAAACTCTGACCCCTTAACCGGGGGGGGGGGGGGTTTCAACTTGAAATTACCCCCCCCCAATTGGGGGCGCCCCCCACGCGCCCGGGATTTTTTTTTACATTTTACACCCCCGACCCCGCGTCACTGCACCACGCCGTGGAGCTCGTCGGCGAGTGCCGAGTAATCCCTGAGCTCGAAGGATGCCGGATCGTCGACGAGGCTGTCGAGCACCGGGGTCTCGAACTCGCCGGCGCGGAGCTCGGCGCGAAGTCCGGCCGCATCTCCGGCCAGAGTCTCGGGCGAGTGAGGGAGGGACTCCGGCTCGGTTCCGGGAGGGAGGAAATTTCTTCGCTCGGCCGCCCTGAGCCGTTCGTTGATCCGCTCGATCATCTTTTCGATCGATGCCCGCACATTCCCGCTCAGCGCATAGCCTTTCATCTCTTCGGCGATCGCGGTGAGCTCGACGAGGATCTTTTCGAAGGGGACCGAATCGGGGCCGAGCTCGGATGTGATCGCCTGCAGATCCTGACGGGCGAACTCGAAATCCCGGAGGCGGCGTGCGGTCTGCGATTCGATCAGCGCGTTGGCCGTATCGATCAGCATGTTTCCCGCGAGCATCGTCTGATTGCGCATGAACTCCTCATCGATGCCCGCTGTCGCGATGGGGAGCCTTCCGAGGGCGGATACGAGTCTTTCGTGGGTCGAGAGCGCGAGCGTCATGGGATTCCTCGAGTCAGTAGAAGTCGTAACTCCGGATCGGATCGACGAGACCGCGCTCGTGCGCGCGGCTCAGAAAAGTTTTCACCGCGTTCCGGCCACGCTCGCCGTAATCGACGGTGAGATCGTTGACGTACATGCCGACGAACTCGTCGCCTCGGGTTCGATCGAGACCGCGTCCGAAGCCGAGCGCATAATCGAGCGCGGCATCGCGATGCGAAAGGGAGTATTCAATCGATTCCCGAAGAATCCGCGAGACCTTTCGCATCATCTCTTCCCCGAGCGACCGCCTGATTGCGTTGCATCCGAGAGGAAGCGGCAGACCGGTCTCGCGTTTCCACCACTCGCCGAGATCAACGACGAGCTTCAACCCGAGGTCCTTCCAGGTGAGCTGTCCTTCGTGAATGATGATCCCTGCGTCGACGTCCCCGCCGAGCACGGCATGCTGCACATGATCGAAGTTCATCATGACCGGATCCACATCCGGCTCGAAGAGCTGCATCGCGATCCACGCCGAGGTGTTTCTGCCGGGGATTCCGACACGGCGGCCCGCGAGGTCGTTCTCTTCGATCTCGTTCTTCGAAACGACGATCGGGCCGTAACCGTCACCGATCGAAGCGCCGCTCGAGAGCAGCGCGTACTGGTCGGCGACGGAGGGATACAACGCGAACGACAGAGCGGTCACGTCGTAAATCGTGTCGCGCGCCTTTTCGTTGAGCGACTGGATGTCTTCGAGATGATGCGTGAAGCGGACTCCGTCGGTATCGATCAGGTCTTTCGCCAGAGCGTAGAACATGAACGCGTCGTCGGCGTCGGGGGAGTGAGCGAGAGAGATCTCGGTCGATTCAGTCATTCAGCGTGGGCTTCGCGCAGGAGAGCTTCGATCTCCGCGCGCGTCCTTTCAGTGAGCTCGTCCCTGCGGGGGGCGGGATAGTCGGCGACCGGGATTGGTGCCGCGATCCGAATGGTGACAGGGCCCGATCGAATGATCAACTTCCCGACCGGCATCACATCTCTGGTCCCGATGATGCCAACCGGAACGATGTCGAGCCTCGCTCGCATCGCGAGGAGAAACGCCCCTCGCTGAAACGCGCCCAGCTCGGTCGATCGCGAACGGCTCCCCTCGGGAAAGACGAGCACCGAATTGCCCATCCGGATGCGATCGCCGGCGAGTCGGAACGACGCGAGGGCCGTCGAGCGGTCCTTCCGGTCGATCGGGATGAAGCCGGCGGCTTTCAACCCCCAGCCGAAAATCGGAATCTGAAACAGACTTCTCTTCGCCATCACCCGGATCGGCTGGCGGACCGCGACGAAAAGCACCGGGATGTCGAGGTAGCTCTGATGATTCGCGATGAAGACGTACTTTGTCTCCGGATCGACCGACGGGTCGGTTTTCGCCGTGACGGTCACACCCGCTGCGAAGAGAATCATCTTTGCCCACAGGCGGACGAGCCGGTCGATCGTCGGAGTGTTCGTCCGTCCGAACATTCCGAATACGATGATCGGCGTCGCACAGATCACCGTTGCGAAGAGGGTCACGGACGCGGTCCAGATCGATCGGAGCATCGATCGGGATTGTTCCGATCTCGACGCGGGAGTCAAGTAGGTTGGAGGTTGGAGGTTGGAGGAGCCAGTTGCCGGTTGCCGGAGGCCGGTAGCCGGTTGCCGGTGTGCAACTAGGTTGATGGTTGCCACTCTTGTCCAGGTTGATTGTTACCACCCTCAGGTGGCGGCAGGAGCGGGGGGAACGTGGAAAAGGATTGCGGTGCTCGTCTCTCCTTTCTGTCCTGAGCGCTTCCACCGTTTCCGCGTTCGGGATCCGGTCAGCCCGCGCCAGCGGGCGACAGGTCTTAGCCCCCGGCTTCAGCCGGGGGACAGAAGCTTTCCTAAATTTAATGTCGAGCCCGCTTCAGCGGGCGACAGAGCGGAACAATCAACCTGGACATCTCTGGTAACAATGTACCCATCAACTGGCCACTGGCCACTGGCCACTGGCACCGGCAACCGGCAACCGACAACCGACGTCCTCGGAAATGACCCCAGGTTAGATATCGTTGGGAAACGGGCAGATCCCACAGTGCCGTGTCGTCCCGGCTCTTCCAATGAAAAAACAATCGATCCTTTTCACAATCGCTCTCACGCTCGTCTGCTTTGGAGCGGCCGGCGCCGAACAGCCCTCGAAGATGATGGTGATCGGGTTCGACGGCGTCGACGCCCGGCTCACCGAACAGTGGATGGACGCGGGCGAGCTTCCGAACCTGGCGAGGCTCCGCGACGAGGGCACTTTCTCGCATCTCCGGCCGACGATCCCGCCGCAGACCCCGGTCTCATGGTCGACGTTCTCGACCGGAATCGACCCGGGACGCACCGGAATCTTCGACTTTCTGAGACGCGATCCTGCGACGTACTACCCGGTCTTCGCGGCGATCGACGAGGGAACCGCGCCGTTTCTGCTCGGCGAGCACAACGGATGGCTCGCGGGGGGCGTCGTTGCGTTGCTGGTCATCGGGATTTCCTTCGGCCTGATGCTTCTCTTCCGAGTGAAGCGCTGGATCGCGTTTGTCATCGCGATTGCCTCCGGCCTGGTCTTCGGTCACCTCGGTCGCGTCTGGGCGGAGGCCAACATCCCCAGCCAGCGCCCGACCGTCGAGTCCCGCCAGAGCGGCACTCCGATGTGGGAAGTGCTCGGAAAGGCCGGATTCAGTACGCGCGTGGTCCATGTTCCCGTGACGTTTCCGGCGCACGAGCTCGAGAACGGACACCTTCTTTCCGGCCTCGGAGTGCCCGACATCTCCGCAAGAGTCGGCAAACCGTTCTTCTTCACCTCGGAGCTCGATTTCAACCGCTCCCGATCGAACGAGTTCTCGATCGAGGTCGTTCAGCTCGAGGACAACCGCGGCGTCATCGAGACCGAGATCGTCGGACCGCCGAACAAACTCTTCGACGAGCCCCCCTACATCTCGATTCCGATGACCGTCGAGGTCGCTGAGGATCGCCAGTCGGTCGAGCTCCGCGTCGGAAGCCAGGAAGTCACTCTTCGGCCGGGAGAGTGGAGCGACTGGGTAGAGTTCGATTTCCCCTTCAGCAGCCTGGTCACGGTCCACGGGATCAGCAGGTTTCATCTCTTCTCGGTCGAGCCGGAAGTGAAGATCTATCTCTCGCCGATCAATTTTGATCCGCGGAATCTTCCGCCGGGGTTCGACATCTCGCATCCGACGGACTGGGCGGGAGAGCTCGCCGAGATCTACGGCCCGTACAAGACGATCGGCTGGCAGATCGATACGTGGGCGATCTCGGAAGGCTTCGCTGACGAAAAGACATTCTGGGACGATCTCGAATGGACCGTCGCGCAGTATCGCCCGATGTATCGCGACTTTCTCGCGAGCGACGACGATCTGTTCATCCAGGTTTTCGAATTTCCCGACCGGGTCGGTCACGTCTTCTTCCGACTCGAGGACCCCGAGCATCCTGCCTATGATCCCGAACTGGCAGAAGAGTGGGGCGATTCGATCCTGCGGGCCTACAAGATCATGGACGAGCTCGTGGGGGAGGCAATGGCACTCTCCGCCACGAACGGCTCGGAGCTCATCGTGATGTCGGATCACGGGTTCTCGACGTGGCGATGGACGGTCAATTACAACACCTGGCTTGCGGAGAACGGATATCTCGCCCTCAGGAGCGGCGTCGAGGTGAAGGAACGGAATGTCGAGATCCTCTTCGATCACGGCGAGTTCTGGGAGAACGTCGACTGGAGCGGGACGAAGGCCTACGCGCTCGGGCTCGGTGACGTCTACATCAATCTCGCGGGGAGGGAGAGGGACGGGATCGTGCAGCCGGGTGCGGAGTACGAAGGGCTGAAGGAAGAGCTGAAGGAGAAGCTGGAAGCAATGGTGGACCCGGCGACCGGACGCAATCCCGTATCACGCGTCTTCACGCGCGAAGAAGCGTACGGTTCGTTCGACCCCAATGTGATGCCCGACCTGATCGTCGCGAATTCCGAGGGGTATCGGGTGAGCTGGCAGACCTCGCTCGGGGGGGTGCAGAAGGAGATTTTCGCCGAGAACGATGCCGTCTGGAGTGGCGACCACTGTTCGCTCGATCCGGAGCTCGTCAAGGGCATCTTCTTCTCGAACCGGAAGCTCGAGCGAGCCGCAGAGCCGTACATCGCCGACATCTATCCCACCGTGCTCGCGCATTTCGGCGTCGACGCTCCTTACGAGGTCGACGGCAAAGTGCTCGATTGAGCCCGGGCCTCTCATGAACTACAGGTCTCTTCTCGATCAGGTGATGCGAACCCTGGACGAGGTCGACATCGCCGATCGCTCGGAGTCTTCGATCCGGGAGGTCGCCGAGACGATCGCGTCGAACTTCCGGGAAGAGCTGGGGATCAAGGGAGGACGCATCTTCCGCTGGGAGGGGACGAGTTACGAGCTCGTCGGCCGGTTCGGTACACACGGGAAGGGGGCGCTCGGAATCGTAATCTCGGCTTCGTATGCTCCGATCCGGGAGCTTCTCGAAAAGGGAATCCTGGTCATGGATCGGAACGATCCCGCCGCCGACCCGAATCTCGAGAAAAAGCTCGGAGCCAAACGGTTCGCGGCGATCGTCGTGGGCGACGACGACTTCATCATCAGCTTCGACATCACGACCGATACTCCGAGAGAAGACATCTTTCAGGCGCTCGCAATCGTCCGCCACGCGATCAATCAGAAGCTTCGGGTCAACCGGTTCGAGTCGATGATCCGGGAGGCGCAGCGAATCCAGCAGTCGATCCTACCGACGACGAGTCCGCAGTTCGAGGGATTCGACATTCACGGCCGGACCGTCGCAGCGGAGCACGTCGCCGGTGACTACTTCGGTTACCTCCGGCTCTCGCCCAAGTCGCTCGGCCTCGCCGTGGCCGACGCCACGGGACACGGCCTGCCGGCAGCGCTCGTGGTCAGAGATATTCACATGGGACTCCGGATGGGGGCGGACCGGGATTTCAAGATCGTGCGAACGGTCGAAAAGCTGAACCGGATCATTCACGAATCCGGAATCTCGACCAAATTCGTCTCGCTCGTCTATGCGGAGCTCGAAGCCTCGGGGACCCTGGTCTACGCGAATGCGGGGCATCCGGCGCCGCTTCTGATCAATGGCAGCCGCGTCGAATGGCTGACCTCGGGGGGGCCCGTGCTCGGCCCGACACCTGATGCGTCCTACACGCGAGGCTACGTCAACATCGAGCCCGGCGGCGTCCTCTGTCTCTACAGCGACGGGATCGTCGAGGCGACCAATGCGAAGGGGGAGGAGCTCGGTCAGGAGCGTCTCGAGCGAATGCTCGAATCATTGCGGAACGAAGACGCCGAGACGATCGTCACGACCATTCTCGAGAAAGTCGATGAGTGGGATCGCGGTGAGCCCGACGATCGGACGGTCGTGATCATCCGCCGGACCTGAATCGGAACCGGGCGATCAGGATGACCAGTGTTGGAGGTTGGAGGTTCGAGGTTGGAGACTCGAAGTAATGATCTCGCGCCATTCCAACCCACGTCATTCTGAGCCCGGCGCAGCGCGGGCGAAGAATCTGGGCGGGGGATCGTGGAGAAGAGTGAAGAGTGAAGAGTGAAGAGTGAAAGAAGAGACATCACGAAGGTAACCTCTGCATACTCTCACCCTTCACCCCCAATTCCTGCCGCCAGATCCTTCGCCGTCCTTCGGCGGCTCAGGATGAAACCACCATGAAATTGTTGGACTTCGACCCTTTTGCAGCGCTTCGCTTGGCCTGATGTCCCACCCTGCAAGGTCCCTCGCTTGCCCGCCCGACCGCCCGCTCGGGACGACGTCGGTTTGAGTATGAGGTGCGGAGTTTCGCGGACTCCGGTTTTCGTTCCCGCTTCACCGGCGCAACGCGCCGGTCAATTGCTCAGGATGACGTGGGCCGCGTTGCCCGAACTGGCAACTGGCAACTCCTGCTCGCCGGCCGCGCAGCAGCACGAAAGCTAATCGGCGCGAGCAGGAAGAGCGCGGTCTGCTGGGGCGTCGCGCTCGCGGAGATGATCCCGCAGCGGTGGCGGCGCGTTATGGCCGCCGGATCGATGCTGATCGCACTGTCGATTGCCTTCGCCGGTCTGCTGACGATCCGGGCGGCCTTCGGCTGAAACATCAGTTCGGGTCGAGCGTTCAGCTCTCCCGGGAGACGGTGACGTCGGGATCGTTCCACTCGTCCCTGGTGATGCGAAGCTCGATCGGCTGGCAGCAGACCTCGCAGTCCTGGACCATCACACCGGAGACGGCGGGATCGAGTGTCAGGTCATTGATCTCGCCGCAATACGGGCACTGAATGGCGATGTCGTCCACGGGATCATTCTACGAGGGTTGGAGAGCCCTCGCATCCGACGCGTCGGCAGTGACCGCGCCGCTCTACGAGGAGTGGAGCATTCGCGGGCAATGTCAAACTCTGCACCGGTGTTTCAATCTTCCTGTGACGGTCGATGAGAAGACCACACGCCGCCCCGCCCGCGGCGCCGCATCCAATCCGAAGAACCGCTTCGAATCGATCTCGGTGGAATGGGATCCGGAGAGCGGTGAGCCGGAGCCGCATCCCGAGACCGAGTACCTCGAAGATGCGAGCCGTTCGATCATCACCCGCAACGACAGTCCCGACGTCGGATTCGAGCGCAGCCTCAATCCGTATCGCGGCTGCGAGCACGGCTGCGCGTACTGTTTCGCCCGCCCGACCCACGAATATCTCGGTTTTTCCGCGGGGCTCGATTTCGAGACGAAGATCATCGCGAAGCGGAACGCACCGGAGCTTCTGAGGCGCGAGCTCGCAGCAAAGGGATGGGAACCAACGCCGCTTGCGATGAGCGGAGTCACGGATCCCTACCAGCCCGTCGAGCGCCGCCTCCGGATCACGCGAGGGTGCCTCGAGGTTCTGGCCGAGACGCGGAATCCGGTGATCATCATCACGAAAAACGAGCTCGTGACGCGCGACATCGATCTTCTCGGGGAGCTGGCCGCATTCGAGGCCGTCGCCGTCTGCGTTTCCGTGACGACGCTCGATCGGGAGCTCGCCGGAAAGCTCGAGCCCCGCACCTCCCGGCCGCACCGGCGCATCGAAGCGATCCGGGCGCTCGCCGACGCTGGGATTCCGGTCGGGGTCCTCTTCGCGCCGGTGATTCCGGCGATCAACGATTTCGAGATCCCGAAAATCCTCGAAGCGGTTGCGGGCGCCGGTGCCGTCTTCGCGAGCTGGGTGATGCTGCGGCTTCCCTGGGCAGTCTCGCCGCTGTTTCAGGACTGGCTCGAGCGGCACTACCCGGATCGGAAGGATCACGTCCTCTCCCGGCTGATGGAAGCCCGCGAAGGGAAGCTCTATCGAGCCGAGTTCGGGAAGCGGATGCGCGGTTCGGGCGAGCTCGCGCGTCAGACCTCGACGATGTTCGATGTCGCGCGACGGCGTGCCGGTCTCGACGCCAAAGGACCATCGCTGTCGATCGCGCACTTTCGACCCCCCGAGGGAGCGCAGAAGCGATTGTTCTGAAGTGAAGGTGGGCCGAGAGTGAGAGTGGACGTGGTTGACGAAGTGGACGTGGTGGACCCGAGGCACCCGACGCAATCGTGTCAGTCCACCCTCGTCCACGTCGTCCACAGAGTCCACGACCTCCAGACCTCCAGCTCGAACTTCCAGACCTCCAATCCCATGTCCAGTGATACATTCCCGTCTCATGAGTGACGTGCTCTGGTTCAACGGCAAATGGACGACGACGGAGCAGCCGGTTCTCCCGGTCGAGGACCGCGGACTCCAGTTCGGCGACGCCATCTACGAGGTGATCAAGTTTCTCGGGGGAACGCCTGCCTTCGCGCGCGAGCATTACGATCGGATGGAGCGTGGACTCGGAGCGCTGACGATCAGGCATGGCTGGACCTGGGAGAGTTTTCGCGAGCTGCTTCGCGAGCTGATGGACCGAACCTCCTTCGATGACGGGATCATCTACGTGCAGGTGACCCGCGGCATCGCTCAGCGGAAGCACGACGCGGAGCCGGAAGAGCCGGTGAAGATCGTTTACAGCCGCAGCTTCAAATTTCCCGATGAGGCGAAGCGGCGCAACGGCGTCGCGGTGATCACGCGTCCCGACCTGCGCTGGGGACGATGCGATCTCAAGACGACGAACCTCCTTCCGAACACGCTGGGAAAGAAGGAAGCAATTGCGGCGGGAGCCGACGAAGCCATCTTCATCGACGACGGGTTCGTCACCGAAGGAAGCATCTCGAACTTTTTCGCAGTCGAGGGGGAAGCGGTGATCACTCATCCCGCGAACGAGAAGGTGCTTCCGGGAGTCGTGAGGGATCGGACGATCTCGGTTGCGTTGCGGGATCGGGTCCGCGTGGACGAGCGGCCGATTCTGGAGAACGAGCTCTTCAGCCTCGATGAGGCGTTCATCACGAGCACGACCGCGGGAGTGATGCCGGTCGTCTCGATCGACGGAAGAACCGTCGGCAACGGGACCGGCGGTCCGATCACGCTGAGGCTGCAGAAGGAGTTTCTCGATCTCGAGCGATCGCAGACCCTCTGACGAGGAAACATGAAATTGTTGGACTTCGACCCTTTGCAGCGCTTCGCTTGGTCTGATGTCCCAACCTGCAAGGTCCTTCGCCTGCCCGCCCGACCGCCCGCTCAGGATGACGTCGGTTTGAGTATGCGAGTGCGGTTGTTTCTGCACTCACAGGTGTCATTTCCGCTTCACCGAGGGGAGAGTTCCGATGAGTGACGAATTCGATGTCGTTGTGATCGGCGGTGGAACGGCGGGGCTCGTCACGGCGTCGGGGTGTGCACGGCTCGGGCGGAAGGTCGCGATGATCAGCCGGGACCCGCTCGGGGGTGACTGCCTCTGGACCGGCTGCGTCCCGACCAAGGCCCTGGTCGCGACATCCAAACTGATCGGAGGGATGCATCACGCCTCCAGATTCGGACTCGGTGATTACCGGCCTCATATCGATTCCGCCCGGATCATGGAGTCGATGCGGGCCGCACGGCGGAAGATCGAGCCCCATGACGATCCGGAGAAGTTTCGGGCGCTCGGGATCGACGTCATCCTCGAGGCCGCCGAGCTCGAGTCGCCGACCCGGGTGCGAACAGCCTCGGGACGGGCTCTCGAAGCGAAACAGATCGTCCTCGCCACCGGATCCCGGACCTTCGTCCCGCCGATCGAGGGAATCGATGCGGCGGGGTGGATGGATCACGCATCGTTTCTCGAGCAGGATGAGTTCCCCCGCAGGATCGCCATCCTCGGTGCCGGCGCGATCGGAACCGAGTTCGCGCAGCTCTTCGCCCGGTTCGGATCATCGGTCACCCTGATTCAGCAGTCCGCGAGAATTCTGGATCGTGAGGATTCCGAGGTTGCCGCCAGGGTCCGGGCCATTCTCGAAGCGGACGGTGTCACCATTCGAACCGGAACGACCGCGGTCAGGGCGGGTACCGACGGCTCCGGAAAATGGATCGATCTCGAGGGGGAAGGAGCGGGGAGGCTCTCGGTCGACGAGATCTTCGTCGCAACGGGGAGACGCGGAAACATCGAAGGGCTCGGTCTCGAGAACGCCGGCGTGAAGACCAGCCGTACGTGGATTGCCGCCGACGAGTACCTCCGGACGAGCGTGGACGGCATCTGGGCCTGTGGCGACATCAAGGGTCCTCCGCAGTTCACGCATGCTGCGGCGCATGAAGCCGTCGGGCTCGTTCGCAATCTCCTCTTCCCGCTGAAGAGCAAAATCGATTACACGCATATGCCGTGGGGGGTGTACACCGACCCGGAAGTCGGGCACATCGGAATGACCGAGGAGGAGGCGCGGGCGGGGGGTGGTGACGTCCGGGTCTACCGGGTCGAGATGGACCAGGCAGATCGCGCGGTGGCCGAGCGCCATACCGCCGGGTTTATCAAGATCATCGCCGACGGGAAGGGGCGGATTCTCGGTGCGCACGCCGTCTGCGAGCACGCGACGACCGTGATCCAGGAGATCGTCCTCGCGCGCAAGCACGGGCTGAAGGTGAAGGATCTCGCGGGGCGTGTGAGCTCGTATCCGTCGATGGCCGACGCCGTTCAGAAGGCCGCGACGCAGTATTACCAGGCGCTGTCGAGCTCGTGGCTCGGCACAGTTGCGAAGAAGGTGGCGTCCTGGAGCTCGTGAGGTGGATCAGGGATCAGGGGCCAGGAGCCAGGATTCAGGAGCCAGGATTCAGGAGCGCAGAACTCGTCATTCTGAGCCCGGCGAAGCACGGGCGAAGAATCTGGGTGGGGGATCGTGAGTCACCGTTGCCGCTCACTTGTTAACTTTTTTCACGAGCCGCCACCCAGATCCTTCGCCGTCCTTCGGCGGCTCAGGATGACGAGGGGGTGGGTTCGCGAGAGCAAACCTTCGGCCATGAATGTTGCATCGCGCAGGCTCGTCCCGCGTCCCTGAATCCTGGATCCTGGCTCCTGTCTCCTGCCTCACACGTCCAGGCCGATCTGGCGCATCAGCTCGACCGCGTTGCTTCGCTCGACGACGCCCGGCTTCATTCCGTAATCGAAGATCATCTCGCCGTTCTCGATCCGGTCCTCGAAATGGACGTTCGCCGCGGTCGGGATCGACTCGGCGATCTTCGATAGCGCCAGATCGTGAGTCGTGACGAGTCCGGAAGCCCCTCTCGCGAGCAGTGAACGGACGATCGCCTCGGCGCCGATCCGCCGGTCGTGCGAGTTGGTCCCGTGGAGGATCTCGTCGAGAAGAAAGAGAAAGGGTCGCTCGGATGACTCCGCCTCGCGGACGATGTCCCGGAGCCGGAGGATCTCGGCGTAGAAGCGTGAGCGCCGTTCGAGAAGCGAGTCGCGAACCTGAATCGACGCCCCGAGCCGCATCTCCGAGAGCCGAAGCGAGGCCGCGCAGACCGGAGCGCCTGCCAGACCGAGAACGGTGTTGACCCCGACGGTGCGGAGAAACGTGCTCTTCCCCGACATGTTCGACCCGCTGATGACGAGAAGCTCGAGATTCGAATCGAGCCGGAAGTCATTGCGCACGAGCTCGACCGGAGGGATCAGCGGGTGGCCGGCCGCGGTGGCGTCGAAGAGAGGACGGCTCGAATCGACGATCTCCGGAAAGACGTAGTCCGGGTTCTCCCAGGCGAAGCTGCCGAAGGAGAGGAGCGCTTCGAGCTCGCCGAGGGCCTCGACCCATTCGCCTGCATGACTGCCGTACTTCCGGCGCCACGCGCCGATGGCGAATGAAAGATTCGTGTCCCAGAGCAACAGCAGAGCGATCGGGTAGAAGATCTGGTTCCTTCGCGAGTCGAGCAGCGTCACCAGCTTCCGGAGCTTCCGGATTCCCCGGGCGGCCGCTTCCTCGCCGCCGATCAGAGTCTCGTGAATTCTCGCAAGGGCGGGATCGTCGAACAGTTCGTGCTCGATGCGCTCGAGCAGTGTCTCGAGAAGCATCAGGCTGTCGCTGATCGGTTCGATTCCGCTGAGGCTCGTCCGGTACCGGCGGCTGAGCCAGGCAGTTGCTGCCGATGCCAGGACCGAAGCGAGAAACCACGATCTCGGGAGATCCGCTGCGAGCCAACCGAGGAGTGTGATGACGTTGGTGGCGGCGAAGAGGAGCGCGGCGACGCGGAGTGCGACCGGTGCAGGGCCGGGGTCGGTCGAATCCGCTGCCGCGTCTGCAAAGGCATCGGGGCCGATCTCGGCCACATCCGGTCCGACGATCGAGAAGAGATCCTCGCGCAGCTCGCTCCGGTCCTGCAGCTCCCGGCTGGCCGTCTGCCGCTCGAGAATATCCGTCCGCGAAGCCGGCTCGAGGAGCCAGCGCGTGAGCGTGGTCCGTCCCGCCACGGTGCGAGCCGTCGAGATCAGCGAAACGACCGAGCCCGTTCCCGCGATGTCGAGATCGTCGGCATAGAGGTGATCTTCGGGGATCTCCGATTCGATCTCGGGGATCTCGTTCCAGTTGCGATCGATCCGGGCGATGCCGAGCGAGCAGAAGCGAGCACGCCGCTCGACGATCCGTTTCCGGCGGATGAGTCGTGCGTGAATCACGATCGCCACGATGAAAGCCAGAAGGGGAATCACCGAGAGCCAGCCGTTGAGCAATCCCTCGACGAAGGCCATCCACGCGACGACGACGAAGAGAATGAACAGCGCCAGTCGCGTCCAGACGAGCGAACGCTCGCGGATGTCCAGCAGCTGCAGCTCGGCCGTCAGTTTGTCGAGCCGCGCCCGGTAACTGGAGCGGGGATCAGGCACACCGTATCTTACTGGGGTTGTGCGGAATCGGTGGACGGCGAATCGGAGGTCGCGGGAGCCTCCGCGTCATGCCAGTGTCCGTGCACGGTAGACCAGACCTTTCCCTCGGGAACCGGGCCCGGAGGCTGGGGAACGGGGTTGAATCCCTGCGTCGCTGTGCCTCCTCCGACGGTGACTCGCGGGATGTCGTGCCGCGGTATCGGCTGATTCGGCTGTGGCGGGGCGGGCGCGCCCTCCTTCGGGTGCCAGTGGCCGTGCTCGGCGTGCCAGATCATCCCGTTGCGCTCTTCTCCGTCGACCGGCGGCCGGTCATCGGTCGAGGCGGTCAGCGCGGAGGTGGGGGGCGGCGCGTCGGTCCGGATCTGTACCGGCGACGCATCGTGCCAGTGGCCATGTTCGGCGGACCAGACTTTCCCTTCGGGGGCCGGACCTGGTTGCGCGGCCGGTGCGGTCGGCAGGGGAGCCGGGCTCGAGACTCCGTAACTGGAAGTGCTCGAGGCCGGCTCGTCGGAGCCCGAGAAGATTCCCGCGATCACGAGTCCGCCGACCGCGATCAGCGCGACGATCGGGAAAATGCTGGTCCTGTTCTTCGAATTCGTTCCGCAGCAGTGCTTCGCCTTGCGGCCGCTGCCGCACTCGCAGGGGGCGTTACGGTTGATCTTCATTCTCGGGCTGGGCTCCTCATTCTTGGCGTGAAGAACGGAACTCGACGCCGGAAAGTTCCAGAAAAGGAATCGATGAGCCCGGACCGTCGCGTCAGACGTTGACGTACTTCCGGAAATCGACGTTGAGGATGAGGCCGATCGCAAGGAAGAACATCATCGTCGAGGAACCTCCGTAGGAGATCAGCGGAAGGGGAATTCCGGTCGTCGGAAGGAGTCCGATCTGCATCGCTACATTGATGAAGACGTGGAAGATGAAGAACGAGATGAGGCAGATGACGAGAAACGCTCCTCCTCGATCCCTCGCGGATCTCGCGATGGTGAGCGCCTGGATGATCAGGAAGAGGTAGAGCCCGAGAACGACGGCAACTCCGATGAATCCGAACTCTTCAGCGAGTACCGAGAAGATGAAGTCGGTATGACTCGCGGGGACGTAGCCGTAGCGGGCCTGAGTGCTTTGCTTGAAGCCCTTGCCGGTGATCCCGCCCGAGCCGATGGCGATCTTGGCCTGGGTGACCTGATAGCCGCTTCCGAGCGGGTCGCGCTCCGGGTTGAGAAAGACGATGACTCTCTCCTTCTGGTAGGGCTGAAGGAGGTTCCAGGTAATCGGTGCCGCGACGGCGAGCAGGATCAGAGCCATCACCCAGTAGCGAGGCTTGATTCCGCCGAAGAACATCGCGGCGGCCAGAAGGGGAGCGTAGGTTGCCGCCGTGCCGAAGTCCGGCTGCATCGCGGTCAGGATGACCGGGATGCCAATGATCAGAGCGATCACGAGCAGAGTCTTGAAGTCGAGATAGCTGCGTGTCCTGGAGTCGAAGAACTTCGCCAGCGCGAGAGCCGTGAATATTTTCATGAATTCCGAGGGCTGAAACCGGAAATCGCCCGGCAGGATGATCCAGGACTTGACGTTGGCGGTGACGGCTCCCCAGATGAGGAGATAAATGAGCAGAGCTACTCCGATCCCGTAGAGGATCGGGGAGACGTCGAGCAGCGTGTGGTAGTCGACGGCGATGAAAATGGCCATGATGATGAGCGAGACCGCGATCCAGGTAATCTGCTTCTGGTGAAAGGGTGTCGTCGCGGTGAACCAGGTGGCCGAATAGATGGCGACGACTCCGATGGCGGCGAGCACGATTGCGGTGCCGAGAAAGTTGAGGTCGAGTCGGAGGATCGATCGGCTGTCGATCATCTCAGCGACTCCGGGTTTCTTCGCCCGCCCTCGGGAGGTCGCCCTCCCGCAACATTTCGATCTGCTCGGGATTGCTCAGGTCGCGGCGGTCCTGCGCGATCTGGCTGCGGAAATACGCCTTGTAGATCGAGCCGGCCAGCGGTGCGGCGTCCGACCCACCGTGGCCGCCATGCTCGGCCAGGACCGCGACGACGATCTCGGGATTGTCCTTCGGGGCGAAGGAAGCGAAGAAGGCGTGATCGCGAAACTTGAACGGGAGCTGCTCGGCTTTCACCCAGGTTGCCTGCGCGATCACCTGGATCGTTCCGGTTTTCCCGGCGACGTCGAATCCTTCGACGCGTGCGCGGCTCCCGGTGCCGCCGGGCTCATTGACCACCTTCCACAGCCCTTCGCGGACGCTGCGAAGCGCGTCGTCATCGAGCTCGACCTGCTGGAGCACCTCCGGCTGGGCGATGCGTCGTTCGACGGTGCGGTCGGGGTTGACCTGATCGACGATCCGGAGAACGTGCGGACGGTAGACTTCCCCTCCGTTTGCGATGGCGGCCATCATGTTCGCGGTCTGCAGAACGGTCACGAGCAGCGGCCCCTGACCGATCGAGACCGAGATCGTCTCGCTGTCGTACCACTTCCGGTTCTGAACTTCCCGGGCCCACGTCGTCGAGGGGATCAGGCCGGCCTTCTCGCCCGGGAGATCGATGGTCGTCCTCTCGCCAAAGCTGAGCTTCCGCGAGAACTCAGCGATCCGGTCGATTCCGAGCCGCTCGCCGACGTTGTAGAAATAGATGTCGCAGGAGACCTTGATCGCCCGTTCGAAGTTGACCGCGCCGTGACCCTCGCGCTTCCAGCAGCGGAACCGGCGCCCGAAGAAAACGTCGCTTCCTGCGCAATAAAACGTCGTCGACGGGTTGATGACGTTATTGGAGAAGCCAGCCATCCCCATGACGGTCTTGAATACCGAACCGGGGGAGTAGAGCCCCTGTGTCGCCCGATTGACCTCGATCCGGAACGGATTGGAGAGAATCGTCTTCCAGACTTCCGGGGTGAAGCGCCGGGAGTAGACGTTCGGGTTGTACGAGGGGGAGGAGACCATCGCGAGGATTTCTCCGGTGCGAGGATCGAGGGCGACGGCGGCACCGACGATCTCGTTCTCGGCGAAGAACTGCTCGGAGATGCGCTGAAGATCGAAATCGATCGTCAGAAAGATGTTCGAGCCGGGAAGCGGCTCTTTTCTCGCGTCGGTGTACTCCGAGAGAGTCCGGCCCCGGGAGTCGACGACCATGTAGTCCGCCCCGTCGTCACCCCGCAGAAACTCGTCGTAGATCAGCTCGACGCCGCGCTTTCCGATGAAATCGCCCATCTCGAGCGTCTTGTCTCTCTTGAGATCCTCGTCATTGGCCTCCCCGATGTACCCGAGTACGTGAGCGGCCATCGTGTCGTAGCGATAGTTCCTTCGTTGAATCGTCTCGATCTCGAGAGCCGGATAGACGTCGTGATGAGCTTCGATAACGGCAACTTCCTTCAGAGAGAGATCCTCGAAGAGAGGGAGGGGGAGCGCGGTCGGAACCTTGTTCTCGCGGGTGATCCTTTCGACTACGAACTCCGGTGACGTTCCCACGGTCTGAGCGACGAACTCGTGGAGTGCGGCCTTCTCCACGTCGGAGAGATCGCTGTAGTCGCGACGGCGGAGGCTGATCGTGTAGGAAGCCTCGTTATCGACGAGGATCTTTCCGTTGCGGTCGAGAATGAGCCCGCGTTTCGCGGGCACTTTGACCTCACGAAGTCGATTCGACTCGGCCAGCCCCTGGTACTCCTCGGCCTGAACCCCCTGGACGTACCAGAACGATCCGGCGATGAAAACGAAGCCGGCCACGATGAGCCATATGACGATGGTCACCCGTGTGTTGAGGACTTTCTGGTCGTTCCTGCTGGATCGTACATTCAGAGGCATAGGTTCAGGATCTCCTTGCCGCTTCCATCGGCGAGCGGTTCACCAGCAGTTTGGCACCGTGATAGATCAGCGCGCCGAGGAGCGAAGTGATCAATGTTTTCAGCAATAAACTCTGCCCGAAGATTTCAATCCGCTGGTCGAGAAGGATGTTCGCGAGTGCAAAAATGATCAATTCGTTGACTATCATCGCCCCGAGCAGCGTCAGCCCGAACAGCACGGGCCCACGCAATTCGATCTTCGAGCTGACGAGCGCCACGAAGTATCCGATGAGCGTCAGCGCGAAGGCGTGAAGGCCGAAGATCGCATTGGAATAGGCGTCCTGAACGAAGCCCGCAAGGACGGCCGCGGCGATCGTGCCGAGGATATTGCCCCCCATCGCGTAGTAGACGACCAGAATCATGTAGACATCCACGAAATTGAGCGCGTTGGGAAAGAATTTGTTGAGCAGTGAATGGATCGTCAGCGCCAGGATGAGACCAATCACGAATTGAGCGATTCTCACGGCTGATACTCCAGTACTTCTCGGGGAAGTTTGGTCGTGTTGATGATCAGCGCGGTGTCGAGTGCAGAAAAGGTCACGACCGGGGCGCACTTGATCCTCGTGAAGAGATCGCTTCCTTCCGAGACTTCGGTGACGGTTGCGACGGGGATGCCCGGCGGGTACACGCCGTCGATGCCGGCGGTGACGATCCGATCGCCGGGAACCACGTCGGCGAGTGCAGGGACCCTGGTGAGATCGAGCCCTCCCTCGCCGTCGCCCTTGAGGACTCCCTGCCGGTGCGTTCTCTCGATCCTGACTCCCACGGCCGACTTGGCGTCGATGACGAGCTGAACCTTCGAAAGATCGGGAGTGGTCAGAACGACGCGACCGATCAGGCCTTCGGGATTGACCACGGCATCGTTGATCTCGACCCCTGCATTTTCCCCCTGATCGAGCACCATCGACTTGAACGGACCGGCGGTATCGAGCATCACGATTCCCGACAGCGACGTTGGAAGCTCCGAGGTGAGGGCATAGCCGAGCGTCGCGCGCATGCGGCTGAGGTCGCCGGCTACGTTTCGCAGGTTGATGTTTTCTTCGGTGAGGCGCTCGACGCGATCTCTCAGCGTCCGGTTCTCCGCGACGATTCCGCGCAGGTCGACATAGCCATAGTAGGCGTCGGCCAGCGACTGGCCGACGGCGTTGACCCCTCTCGGTATCCAGGAGAAGGCCGCCATGAACGCGCGCTCGAGAAGCCTGGTCTGATTCGGGCCGCTCTCGGTCCTGGGATGCACGGCCATGATGCCTAGCAGAACGGCCAGAACGATGATCAGGATCAGTGTCGGTCTTCGTTGTACGGGTATCTGCATCGGGTCATCGCCTGGTCATGGCGTCTGAAGGACGTGGCTTGAAACAATCGTGCCGCGCCTTCGAGCCGCGCGGCATCAATCGACCGAGATCTTGCGGAGGAGATTGAAGTCGGAAAGCATCTGCCCGGTACCGAGCGCCACACATGCCAGAGGATCCTCGGCCAGTGTCACCGGGAGCCCGGTCTCCTCTCGCAGGCGCCGGTCGAGGTTCTTGAGCATCGCTCCTCCGCCGGCGATGATGATGCCCTTATCCATGATGTCGGCGGCAAGCTCCGGAGGGGTGCGCTCGAGAGCGACCCGGACCGCTTCGACGATCGTCGAGACCGGTTCCGAGAGAGCCTCGCGGATCTCCTCGTCCGATACGATCAGGGTTTTCGGCACGCCCTCGACCAGGTCGCGTCCCTTGATCTCCATCGACATCTCCGAGTCGAGTGGGAACGCGGAACCGATCTCGATCTTGATCTGTTCCGCGGTTCTTTCACCGATCAGCAGATTGTATTTGCGCTTGATGTACTGGATGATCGCGTCATCCATTTCGTTGCCGGCAACCCGAACCGAACGTGCGTAGACGATGCCCGCCAGCGAAATGACTGCGACGTCAGTCGTGCCTCCGCCGATGTCGACGATCATGTTTCCGGTCGGCTCGGTGATCGGAAGACCGGCACCGATTGCCGCTGCCATCGCCTGCTCGATCAGAAAAACCTCGGTCGCTCCGGCCCGAAGCGCCGAATCCTTCACCGCGCGCTTTTCCACCTGAGTGATCTCCGAGGGAACCGAGATGACGATCCGCGGCTTGACGAGGAAGCGCCTGCCATGCGCCTTCTTGATGAAGTAGTCCAGCATCTCCTCGGTGACGGCGAAATCGGCGATGACGCCGTCCTTCATAGGGCGGATCGCCACGATGTTGCCCGGCGTACGCCCCAGCATCTCCTTGGCTTCTTTGCCGACTGCCTCGACTTTGTTCGTCAGCTTGTTCTTCGCTACGATCGAGGGCTCGCGGACGACGATGTCCTTGTTCTTGGCGAAAACCAGAGTGTTGGCCGTCCCGAGATCGATCGCCAGGTCGTTCGAGAAGAGAGAAAAGATGGATTTCAGGCCCATTATTGGAAGTGTTCCCCGCTGTCTTGAGTAGTGGACAAAGTCAATGCCCGGACTGCAAAAGGCTTGCCCCCGGTAAATACGGTGCGCGCGAGGTTTCTACTCCTCGACGAGCACCCGCTCTCGCATCACCGTCTGGTTCCCCGCCGGATCGACCGCCTTGACGACCACGGTGTTGTAGCCGATCTTCCGGAAGGTGATCAGCTTCGAGAACGAACCATCGGAGCCGACCGGAACCTGCTCCTCGTCGATGAAAATCGAAGCGCCCGGCTCCGCGACTCCCCGTATGATGAAGTTCGGACCACCCAGGTGAGAGGGGCGATCGAGCTGGAGTGACGGCGGCGTCGTGTCCTGCGTGACCGAGACGCCCGGCCCCTCGGAGATCCCCGTCACACGAAAACGGCGATGGCCGGAGAACGGTCCCTGCTGCCCGTTGCGATCGATCGATGCGACCCGCCAGAAGAACGAGCCGGACGATGTCAGCCGTACCCGGGCGCTCGGCCGATCGCGGCCGGCGTCGATCTCGATGTTGCCGAAAAGCCGGGACCGCGAAACCTGAAGACGGTAACCGCCGGCAGCTCCCGGCACCGGGCGCCATTGAAGCTCGATGATCCGCCCCTTCGACGCCGATATGATCGCGTTGTCCGCTGGAGCCGTCAACGCCGGCGGCGATGTGTATCCTCGTACCTCGGAGAGTCGGCCGGAGGGATCCGCCTCGATCCTCTGCCCCTGCTCGAGCGAAACGGTCGGACCGCCGGACGAAGCAACCGAAGAGGTTCCGCGAACGGCGGCGATCTCGGTGCCTCCGCCGGTGCGAACGTCGATCAGAGTCGTCGAGGTCGTATTGACGGTGACCGCAGTTGCGGGCGTCGAAACGGTGGAGGCATCGTCACCTGTGTTGACTTCTATCGATCCGATCTCCATCGAGACCGAGCCCGAGCGGCTCGCCGGCTGGCCGGGGCGGCGCGGATAGATTTCGAGCAGCCCGCGGGGCCCGATCGTGTAGAGTGTTCCATCGCCGAAGAAGATCTCGGCCGAGGAGTTTTCCGCGGTTCGAACCCAGTCACCTCTCTGAAGCGCGCTCCGCGCGGTCGCGCGAAGCCAGTCGCCGCTTCCGCCTCGCTGAAACTCGACCCTCCCCTCCACAGTCAGGAACTGGGCCGCGGCGCGGGCTTCCCCCTCGAGCCGCGACAGCACCGAGCGGGCCGTCGCCTCGGCTTCCCGCGCGAGTGTCTCGGCGGCGGGATAGTCGGTTCCCTCGAACGCATCCGACGCCCTCCCGAGCGTCGACTCCGCGGAATCGTACTGGGACCGGAACTCCTGAAGATTCGGCAGGGCCGCCATCTCGTTGAGCGAGTGCTCGGCGGCTTCGATTGCTGCCTGGGCCCGCTGCCTGGGCGTGCTGCCGAGGATTTCGTCCCTGAAAAGCCAGACCGTCCCCGCGACCAGAAGCAGAAGAAGGATGCCCCCGATCAATCTGAGCTTGTCGATTGAGATCAGAAACCAATCGAACGTCGATTCGCCGTCGTCCCTCGCCATCCGTCGCGTCGAATCATACCTTAAGGAGGTTGGAGGTTGGAGGTTGGAGGTTGGAGGAGCCAGGATCCAGGATTCAGGTCTGCCCGCGCTGCGCCGCGCTCAGAATGACGAATATTGTGTTTGTGCGCGACGCGACGATCATGGACGAATGTTTGCTCTGGCGAAAACCACCCCCTCGTTATCCTGAGCAATTGACCGGCGCGTTGCGCCGGTGTATCGGAAATGACACCCGTGAGTAGAGAAAACCACCGCACGCCCATACTCAAACCCACGTCATCCCGAGCGGGCGGTCGGGCGGGGCAAGCGAGGGACCTTGCAGGGTGGGACATCAGGCCAGCCGAAGCGCTGCGAAAGGTCGAAGTCCAACAATTTCATGATCGTTTCATTAGAAGCAATTGACCGGCGCGTTTGCGCCGGTGAAGCGGAGATGAAAACCGGAGCCCGCAAACCCCGCACCCCATACTCAAACCCACGTCGTCCCGAGCGGGCGGTCGAGCGGGCAAGCGAGGGACCTTGCAGGGTGGGACATCAGGCCAGGCGAAGCGTTGAGAGTGGTCGCGTCCAGGAAGTTCGCCGTCGTGTCATTAGGAGCCGCCGAAGGACGGCGAAGGATCTGGGGGAAGGCTCGTGAAAGAAAGTGACGAGTGAGGGCAACGGTGACTCACGATCCGCCGCCCAGATTCTTCGCCCGCGCTACGCCGGGCTCAGAATGACGACTGCTTCGCTCTCAACTCTGAATCCTGAATCCTGAATCCTGAGTCCTGAATCCTGACTCCTCCAACCTCCAACCTCCAACCTCCAACTCATTCACTTTCCGGGGCCCCGGAAAGTGAATGAAATTCAGCGGGTGCCGCCCTCCGTTGGGGAAGGTCGCTAACGAGTCGTTTCCTCAGGAGGTTCATCGCTCATGCTCAAAGCGATGCGTGACAGCTTCAAGCATCTCAAATGGATTCTTTTTCTGATCGTCTTCGCGTTCGTCTTCCTGGTCTTCGCGGACTGGGGTGGCGCGAACCAGGCGACCGCGACCGCGGGTGCGCCGTGGGCCGCCCGTGTCAACGGGGAGACGATCGAAGTGATCGACTTTCAGCGACTGCTTCAGGGAACCGCATTCCAGTACGAGCAGTCGCTCGGTCGCAAACTGACCCAGGACGAGCTCGCACAGTTCGGCATTCAGGAGCAGGTGATGACCTCGCTCGTGAATCAGAAGCTGATGCTCCAGGCGGCCGAGGAGATGGGGCTCGTCGTGACCGATCAGGAGCTGCGGGAGGAGATTGCCAGGATTCCCGTGCTCTATCCGAATGGTCAGTTCGTGGGAACCGATAAGTACGAGTACTACGTCAGATCAGTCCTCCAGTATCCGAGCACCGCTGAATTCGAGGACGCAGTGGCGAGGGAGATCGCGATCCGCAAGCTCAACCGCGTCTTCCGCGACTCGATCGTGATTTCCGACGCGCGTGCCGAGCAGGAGTACCGGAACCGCAGCGAATCCGCCCAGATCGAGTACCTGCTCGTGCCGGTGGAGACCCGGCTGGACAGCGTCACCGTCTCGGATCAGGACGTCAACGACTACTACCTCGAGAACACGCGAAACTATACGCACGCGGCACAGAAGAGAATCGAGTACCTCACAGTCGACGAGTCGCGACTCAGAAACGAGATCACCATCACGGAAGACGCCGTCCGTGCCCGCTTCAATTCAACCAGCTCGGAGCTGGACGAAGTGTCCGCCCAGCACATTCTCCTCACGGTCGACCCGGGAGCGGCTCCCGAGGACGAGCAGAAGATCGCCGATCTCGCCGAGAGTCTCGCCCGGCGTGCCCGTGCCGGTGAGGACTTCGGAGCGCTCGCGAGCGAGTATTCGGAAGATCCCGGATCGGCGGCGACGGGAGGCGATCTCGGAACGTTCAGCCGTGGGCGTATGGTTCCGGCATTCGAGCAGGCGGCGTTTTCCACGCCGGTCGGTCAGATCAGCGATCCCGTCCGCACCCAGTTCGGTTATCACGTCATCAAGGTCAACAGCCGGGACGTGCCGGACTTCGAGGAGATGGCCCCGGCGATCCGCGAGGAACTGATGGCGGAGCGAGTCGCGGTCGTCGCGAAGCAGCGACTCGAGGCGATCCGGGCCCGGCTCGGGGAGTCTGCGACGCCTGAGGAGTTCCGGGCCGAGGCGGACGGAGCCGTCGTTCTGAGCCAGTCTCCATGGTTCGCCGAGCGCGGTCCGATCGAGGGCCTCGGACGCGTGCCGGAAATCAATACGTGGGCGTTCGATACGGGAGTGGAGAACGGCGCGATCGGCCCGGTGACCGAATCTGGTCAGCTCGCGGGTCCGCTTCTTCCGAGAATTCTCGCGTCGAGGGAACCGGGCATCACGCCTCTCGAGGAGATCCGCGCGCAGGTCGCGCAGGAAGCCAGGAGAGCGGCGGCGCGGGCAGCGATCGAACGGGAGATGAGCTCGGGAGACTACCAGAGCATCGAAGCAGCGTCCGGTTCGCTCGGGCAGCCCGTGAGGGAAGCAGTCGTGCGTCCGAACACACCTGTCGAGGGTCTGGTCGGTTCATCCGCGGCGCTCGTCCGCGCGGCGCTGGAGGCCGAAGAGGGAGCAATCGGCGGCCCGGTGACGATCGACAGCGGAGTCGTGCTGTTCGAGGTGGTGGAAAAGACGGTATTCGATCCGGCGAAATTCGCCGAGGAGAAGGCGAACCTGATCGAAGAGCTCAGATCGAAAGAGAGTGCGGAGCTGCGGGATGCGATGCTCGACGAGCTGCGCCAGCGAGCGAGGCTGGAGGTCAACCAGTCCTTGCTCGAGGGGCAGGATCGCGCCGGGCAGGACCACGCCGGGCACGGCCACATTTGACCGAGCCGCTCGCACCGCTTCAGGAACCATCGATCCGTGTCCTGATGATGCCGCGCGACACGAACGCGCACGGAACGATTTTCGGCGGCGTCATCCTCTCCTACATCGATCAGGCGGGAGCGATCGAAGCGAGACGGCAGGGGGCACGGCTGGTCGTGACCGTGTCGATGGACCGGGTCGTGTTTCACGAGCCGGTTCAGGTTGGAGACCTGGTCAGCTTCTACACCGAGGCCATACGGATCGGCCGTTCGTCGGTGACCGTCAAAGTGGTGGTGAAAGCCGCGCGCGCAGAGACCGACATGGCGACCGTGACGGTCACGGAGGCGCAGGTCGTCTACGTGAATCTCGACGAGAGCCGCAGACCATCTCCCATCACACGCGCATGATAGACTCCCGCTCCTTCCAGGGCGGGTCTTCCGCTCGAGCAATCCACAATCTTTCCGGGAGTTGATCGATCTTGACTGACAAAGGGAGCAACGTCGTACTCAGCGGTCTTCGGCCGACGGGTCCGGTGCATCTCGGCAACTACTTTGGCGCGATTCGAAACTGGGTCCGGCTCCAGGATGAGGGCGTTTACGACTGCTTCTACGTCGTGGTCGACTGGCATGCTCTCACCTCCGATTACGCGGACCCTGGTCATATCCGTCAGGCCGTTTTCGAAGCGACCGCCGACTGGCTCGCTGCCGGACTCGATCCCTCCCGATCGACGATCTTCCTTCAGAGCGAGGTCAAGGAGCATGCGGAGCTTCACCTGCTGCTGTCGATGGTCACGCCACTGCCCTGGCTCGAGCGGGTTCCCACCTTCAAGGAACAGCAACAGCAGCTCGCCGAGAAAGATCTGAATACCTACGGCTTTCTCGGCTATCCGCTGCTCCAGACGGCCGACATCATCATCTACAGGGCCGGCCACGTTCCGGTCGGGGAGGATCAGGCCGTGCATCTCGAGCTCTCGCGGGAGATCGTCCGGCGCTTCAACAACTTTTACGGGCCCGTTTTCCCCGAGCCTCAGGCCCTTTTCACCGAAACGCCGAAGGTTCCCGGGACCGACGGAAGGAAGATGTCGAAGTCGTACGGCAACACGATTCCTCTCACTGCACCGGAGGAGGAGATCCGCGCGATCGTGGCGAATCTCTTCACCGATCCGAACAGGATCCGGCGGACCGATCCAGGCAATCCCGACATCTGCAATCTCTTTCAGTTCCACAAAATCTTCACCGACGAGGAGACGCGGGACCGCGTCGATCGCGAGTGCCGGGCGGCCGAGATCGGATGCGTCCAGGACAAGAAGCTCCTCGCCGACATCATGGTCGAGGCACTCGCGCCGATCCGCGCCCGCCGCGAAGAGCTCGACCGCAACCCGTCGTACGTGTGGGACGTGCTCCGGGACGGAAGCAAACGCGCCCGGCAGCGCGCCGCGGAAACGCTCGAAATGGTTCGCTCGTCGATGTCGCTTTCCTATCCGGAGCTGCGCCGATGACAGGAGTGGACCGCGTCGAACAACCGATCGCCGGAACCGGCCGGGGGGAACAGTCGCCACCGGATGAGGCGTCGTATCGGGTTACTCTGCCGGCATTCGAGGGCCCTCTCGATCTTCTCCTTCATCTCATCAGGAAACACGAGATCGACATCTACGACATCCCGATCGTTCTGATCACCGATCAGTACAACGCGTACCTCGGGGCGATGGAAGAGCTCGATCTCGAGATCGCGGCCGATTATCTCTACATGGCCGCGCTGCTGGTGCACATCAAATCGAAGATGCTGCTCCCCGCGCGGGAGAGCGGCGAAGACGAGGGGGAACAGGAAGACCCACGCGCCGAGCTCGTCCGGCGGCTCGTCGAATATCAGAAGTACAAGGCGGTGGCCGAGACGTTTGCCGAGATCGACGTTGTCCGGATCGGGGTGTGGAGCCGGCCGGTGGCAATGAAGCCGGATCCGGGGGAGGAAACGCCCGAGCTCGACATGAGCGAAGTCTCGCTTTTCGATCTCGTCGGTGCGTTTCACACGGCGATGCAGCGCTACAGGAGCGCGCATCCGGCACCTCTCGAGCTGAGACGCTCCGTTCATCGGATCTCCGACAAGATGAACGAGCTGATGTCGGCGGTCGCGCAAGCCTCCGAGCCGATCGGGCTTCTCTGGTTCCTCGAGGGACGCGATCGCCCGGAGCTCGTCGCGATTTTTCTCGGCATGCTCGAGCTCGTCCGCCTCGGCGGCATATCCATCAGGGAGGATTCGCGTCGCGGTCTCGTGATTCACCGCACCGGCCGGGAGATCACAGTCGATCAGCTTTCTGCTTTCGAGGACGCCTGAGAGTATGGTGAGGATTTATGAATGAAAATGAGATTCGTGCCGCGATCGAAGCCATCTTGCTCGCCTCGGCTGAGCCGGTCTCGCTGGCCGAGCTGACCAATGCGATCGGAGACACCGACCTGTCCGCCGTGGACGCGCAGATCTCCGAGATCGAACGACGTTCCGGGGAGCACTTCGGCGGCATCCGGCTCGAAAGGGTCAGCGGCGGATTCAGGTTCGCAACCAGACCGGAGTACGACCCTTACCTTCGGAAATTCTTCGAGAAAAGGCGCGAGAACCGACTGTCGATTGCATCCCTCGAGACGCTCGCGATCGTAGCGTATCGCCAGCCGATCACCGGGCCGGAAATCTCCGAGCTCCGCGGAGTGAACTCGTCGGGTGTTCTCCGAACGCTCCTCGACAAGAAGCTCATCCGGATCGCCGGTCGGAAGAATGTCGTCGGGAGCCCTTTTCTCTATCGGACGACCAGCGAATTTCTGATGCATTTCGGCCTGGAGAAGATTCAGGACCTCCCGGATCTCGAGGAGTTCGGTCAGCTGGTCGGAGAAATGGTCGAGGGAGAGCTCCTCCTCTCCGGTCTCAATACATCGGACGGGATCAGCGAAGTCCCCTTCGAGGACGATTCCGAGGAGCCTTCAGCGGAAGAGATGTTCGAGGAAGACGAGATCACCGAACCGACGGAGGACGGCGCCCACGACGAAGAAGACTCCGAACGGAAGGAGTCCGCTACCCCGGTCGTCGCTGGTGATGGTGAGAAGGATGGCTGAGGAACGAGTCCAGAAGCTCATCGCCCGAGCAGGGCTCGCGTCGCGTCGTGAGGCGGAGGATCTCATCCGGTCGGGCGAGGTCACGGTCAATGGCGAAGTCGCCGAGCTCGGGACGAAGGCAGATGCGGTCCGTGACCACATCAAGGTTCGTGGAAAGCTGCTGCGACCCCCCGAGGAGAAGCGTTATGTTCTTCTCAACAAGCCGCAGGGTTACGTGACGACTATGTCGGACCCGGAGGAACGGCCGACGGTGGTCGATCTCGTCGGGCCGCTTCGGGAGCGGCTCTTCCCCGTTGGCAGGCTCGACTTCAATTCCGAGGGGTTGCTGCTGCTCACCAACGACGGCGAGCTGGCCGATCGGCTGACGCATCCGCGATACGGCTGCTCGAAGCTCTACCGGGTGAAAGTGCAGGGGAGTCCGGACGAAGCGACGCTCGAGAAGCTTCGTCGCGGAATCCGGCTCGAGGACGGGACAAAGACGAGACCGTGCCGGATCGAGCGCGTGCGGCGCGGCCGGACAGCGGACTCCTCCAATGCCTGGCTCGAGGTCACCCTCACCGAAGGAAAGCAGCAGCAGATCCGTCGGATGTTCGATCTCGTTGGCCACCGGGTCATGCGACTCCGCCGGATCGCGATCGGAGGGCTTCGCGATCCGAAACTTCCGCGGGGGCAATGGCGCGATCTCTCCCCCGACGAGGTGGCCCTTCTCACGACTGAACCGAAGAAACCGGTGCCGCGAGATCCCGGCGGCAGAGGAAAGTCCGGGAAGAGAGGACCCGGGAGGGGGAAGGCGGTCTCAGCCGGACCAAAACGGAAGGCTTCCTCCGGTGGTCGGTCGAAGGGGCGGGATTCGAAGGCGAAAAGTCGTTCTCCCAGGGCGGGGTCGGGGAAACCCGCCGGGCGGAGCGCGGGGACAAAGGGCGCCCGGAAGCCGCGAGGACGGAAGTGATCATCGTCGCCATCGACGGGCCATCCGGTGTCGGGAAGTCGAGCACGAGCAGGGCGGTCGCCCGCCGGCTGGCCATTCCGCACATCGATACCGGAGCGATGTACCGCGCGGTTGCACTCCGCGTGATCGAAGCGGGAATCGATCCATCGGACGAGATCGGTGTCGTCGATCTCGCTTCGCGCACAACCGTCGATTTCGAGACCCGGAACGGCGAGAACGAAGTGGTCGCCGACGGGGAAAATGTGGCGGGAAAGATCCGGACACCGGAGGTCAGTCTGGTTGCGAGCACAGTTTCGGCTCACCCCGGCGTGCGTCGAAGGCTCGTCGCACTGCAGCAGGAGATCGGCAGAAGATCGGGGGGGGTGCTGGAAGGGCGGGACATCGGAACGAAGGTGTTTCCCGATACACCCCACAAGTTCTTTCTGACGGCGAGCCCGGAGGTGAGAGCGGGTCGTCGCTGGCGGGAGCTGAAGCAGAAGGGTGTGGACGCTTCGCTCGAAGAGGTTCTCTCGGATCAGGAGAGACGGGACCGGCAGGATTCTACGCGAGTCGACTCACCTCTGACGGTCAATGAAACGTACCGGGTGATCGATACCTCGGAGATGACCGTGGAGGAAGTCGTCGACGTGATCGTCGAATCGGTCGGCGATGCAGGCTGAGAGAGGATTGTCGGGACTTGCGCGATGTCCCCACCACCGGGAGGGCGAGGCGCCTGCCGAGCCGCACCGTCTCGAGCTTGCCCGAATCAAACCTGAAACCCACGACGTCCCATCCCCCCGGGAGGGCGAGGCGCCTGCCGAGCCGCACCGTAGCGAGCTTGCCTGAATCAACCCTGAAACCCAGGACGTCCCATCCCCCCGGGAGGGCGAGGCGCCTGCCGAGCCGCACTGTCTCGAGCTTGCCCGAATCAAACCTGAAACCCACGACGTCCCATCCCCCCGGGAGGGCGATGCGCCTGCGAGCCGCCCCGTAGCGAGCTTGCCTGAATCAACCCTGAAACCCGCGACGTTCCATTCCACCGGGAGGGCGATGCGCCTGCCGAGCCGCCCCGTAGCGAGCTTGCCTGAATCAATCATCGCGGCCGCCTCTGCCGAGCCTCGACAGGTCCCGACCAACGGCCCGAATTCCACACGATCCGGTGCATCTCTCCCTGAAACGGCCATGCGTCAGGGTCGTTCACCAAAGCTTTTCGCACGGGGTTCCACCGCACGTACTCCCACCGGTCGGCATAATGAGACTCACTCCTGATGCGAGTGTCCCATTCGCCGCTCTGCATACGTATCCCCGTTCGACGCGTGACGAGACTTTTCCAGAACATGACCCAACGAGTGAAATCGTGCTCCGCCGAGGTCGGTGCGCAGAAGTAGTGAATGTGGTCGGGCATGATGACAAATCGCCCGACGAGGAAACGGTCAGCCTCTTCCCAGCATTCGACCAGGCTCTCCATGAACGCCTCGTTGGCGAGGATGGGACGTCTGTCGCGCACGCAAACCGTATCGAGAATGATCGTTGGCTGATCATCGCGCCACGATACCCCTCGAGCGGGTCGGCGGCGGTGGGGCAACTTTGCCATGATTCAGGATACCTCGGGGGTGGGGGACAATTGCGCCAGTTCGTCGCGGTGCGGCTCGGCAGGCGCCTCGCCCTCCCGGTGAGATGTTTCATCGCGCCAGTTCGTCGCGGTGCGGCTCGGCCGGCGCCTCGCCCTCCCGGTGAGATGTTTCATCGCGCCAGCTTGTCACGGGGCGGCTCGGCGGGCGCCTCGCCCTCCCGGTGAGATGTTTCATCGCGCCAGCCCGTCGCGGTGCGGCTCGGCGGGCGCCTCGCCCTCCCGGTGATGGGGGAGATTGCGCAACCTCGTCAGTTGAACCGGATTGCCTATTCTTCGTCGGGAGCCGGGACGGCGTCGATGATGCGCGGATCGAGGCCGTTCCACTTTTCGAGGTACTCCCGCCGCTCGGTCTTGTACCGGTCCGCGAGGCCGAGATACTCGTCGATCCGGTTCTGCCTCTCGTAGAGCCGTTTCGGTTTCAGGAAATCGAGATCCTCCCCTTCGAAGCCGGGAACGGAGCGGGCGATCTGATAGCCGAACTCCTCGTCGACCTCCCATTCGATCGTCCCCTCGGCGATTGCCTCCACGATGGCGCTGGAATGCCGGATCTTCACTTTCTTCGATCGTTCGTCGTTCTCGCCCCCTCCGATCCTTCCCGTATTCATCAGGTAGACGTCCATCGGGGATCCTTCGAAGAGCTCGAGGAAACGGTTGCCCTGGAGAGCGTGGAGAAGAGGGAAGAACGGATTGGTTCCCGGAACGCGCAGGCTCTTGCCAGCTTCGGCAGCTCCACCGGCGCTCGTTCCCTTGGTCTCGCCGAGCATGAAGAAAGCCGCAGCCGTGGCTCCCTCGAGTTTGGCCACGGCGGGAATGATGTTCTCGTTCCGGTTGAGAATGAGGAGAAAGTCCGCCTTGTCGATCTCGCGGGCATCGGCGCTGCCGGCGACGTCGGCCATCCGGATGACGGCGCGACCGTTCTGCGTGTAGCTGGTGTCGAAGAAATCGACCTTTCCGTCCTTGTCCATCGAGACATTCTCGAGCCAGGCGGAGGGCTGGGTGACCGCGTCGTAGATGGTCGGCTCGTCGTCGCGGCTCAGCCCGAACGTCTTGGCGAAGCAGCCGTTCTCGGTGGCGACGATCTTACCTCCCGGCATCAGGGCGACGAAGTCGTCCTGGACCGGTGACGAGTCGTTCTGTTTCGTGAAGGTCGTCGTCGTCTTTCCCGTGCCCGACAGACCGACGATGAGTCCGGTTTTCTTGTTTCCGTCGACCGGGATCACCTTGCATCCGGCGTGGAGCGGCAGGCCGCCTCTGTCGTACATCATCCGGTTCCACATCCGGAGGCCCCCCTTTTTCGATTCGCCGAAGTAGTCCGAATTGAATACCCGGGTGATATTCGCGGAGAGGTCGACCGCAATCAGCCGGTCCTCGGGGTAGCCCTCCATTTTGAGATTCGGGGTGTAAATCACCTGGACAGCGGGCTCGAACGACTCGAGGTCTTCCTCCGAAGCGGGGTAGTAGAGGATCTGCTGCATCGCCGCGATGTTGGCGTGGGACTTTTCGATGATCAGCCTCGCCGGGGTCCGGTATTCCGGGTCGTTCCCGATGTAGCCCTCGATGACGATCATCTCCCGATCGCGGACGTATTTGTCCTGCAGCGCGGCGACCCGGTCGTATTCGTTTCGTGTGATGGTCTGATCCGAATGCTCCCGGGACGAGTCGGTTGCGATGAAGGTCGAGAGCTTGCTCCGGGAGGTGACCCGGGTCTCGACGTTGAGGTTGTCGAACTCGGTGACGCGGGCATTCGGCATCGCGGCTGCCATCTCGCGAAGCTCCGACTGGGAAGGGTTCCAGAAGATTTTCTTCGGTTCCACGGGCAGGGTTCTCGACACGGTCGCGTGCTCTGTCATTCAGGTCCTCTCGTTGGGTCCGGGCCGCCTCTGATCCGGGTGAGGGGGGCGCCCAGCGAAAGCGTGAAGTCTATCACCGGAGCGGTTCCGCCGCCCGTTTCAGTGGCATGGCCCCCGGTCCGGTACGGTGGTATTCTTCGCCGCGTGAGCTCGGAGGACATCGGGGAGAACGATCGGGCGCTCCACCCAGCCCTTCTGGAAGGGCGGAGAGTCCTCGAGGTCGAGTCGGCCGCCATCGGAGAGCTCGTCTCCCGGCTCGATGAATCGTTCATTACAGCCGTCGAAATGATCCGTGATGCCAATGGGCGGGTCGTAACCATGGGGATCGGCAAATCGGGAATCATCTGCAGGAAGATCACAGCGACGCTGGCCTCGACCGGAACGCCGTCGCTGTTCCTCCATCCCGCCGAGGCTATTCATGGGGATCTGGGGATGGTGGTGAGGGGGGACGTGGTGCTGGCGGTTTCCAACTCTGGTGAAACCGAGGAGATGGTCAAGCTGGTCGAGCCGATCAAGCGGATCGGTGCGAAGCTGATCTCGATCACGGGGAAGCCGGCCTCGTCGCTGGCGCGGCATGCTGACGTCCACCTGTCGGCGGAGATCAGCCGCGAGGCGTGTCCGCTCGGTCTGGCCCCGACGGCCTCCACGACGGCGTCGCTTGCGCTGGGAGATGCTCTGGCGATGGCGGTGCTCGTCGCGAGAGGGTTCAGAGAGGAGGACTTCGCGTTTCTCCATCCTGGCGGGAAGCTCGGGAAGCGGTTTCTCCGAGTCGTCGACCTGATGCACGCCGGCGACGAGATCCCGGTTGTCGCGGAAGATACGCTGATGCGGGAAGTGATCTACGAGATGTCTCGGAAGGGCTTCGGGATCACGGCGGTGGTCGACGGTGACGGGAAACTGACCGGGGTGATCTCGGACGGCGATCTGAGGCGTCTGCTGGTCGAGGACGAGCGGATGGTGGGGAAGAGGGCCGTCGAGTGCATGCATGGGAATCCCAGAACCATCGATGGCTCAGAGCTGGCATCGGCAGCACTTGCGATCATGGAGAATCGAAAAATCACATCGTTGTTCATCACGGACGACGCAGGACGACCGGAGGGGATCCTCCACATTCACGATCTATGGGGAATCGAGCTCTTCTGATGGCCGACGAAGCGAAGGAAGTGACCGAAGCGCCGGTTGTTCTCCGATTCATCGACGGGAGGACAGTTCGCCTGAGCTCGACTCCGACGATCGACATGGAAGCCCGGACCGTCGCATTTGCCGACGGTTCGCACGAGTCGATTCGATTCGATCAGCTCAAGGCGATCTTCTTTCGAGGTAGAGAAGACTCTCCGTCTTCGGGAAGCCTCGTGTCGATCGAGTTCGGGGATGGCGAGGTACTTCGCGGGATTGCTCCCGAATACAATCCGGCGTCGCCGGGTTTCTATCTTCATCCGACGGAAGACACGCGAATCGGCAAAGCATTCATCGTAACCGGCGCGGTCAATTCCATCGACGTCGAGCGTTTCTGACGCCCCGTCGGAAGGAGATCATGATGAAAACCCTCAGAGTTTCTCTGACAGCTTTGTTCGTCGCATTCGTTGCTTCGGGCGTGTCGGCTTCGACCGCATCCGAGCTTCGCGACGCTCTGATGAAGAGCGCCGGTCATCGCGCCGACTTCACCCAGGAGTTCACGGCAAAGGGCTTCAGCAAACCGCGTGTCGAATCGGGGAGCGTCGTGATTGGAAAACTTCCGAACATGCGCTGGAGCTACGAGAGCCCGGAGGTCAAGACGTTCGTTTTCGACGGCACGACCTCGTGGTTCTGGGCGAAGGAAGACAACCAGGTGCTCGTTCACGAGGTGGGCGCGGACGAGAGAGCGTCGCTCCCATTCGTGTTTCTGACGAACACGGAGTGGCTCGAACAGAATTACGCGATCTCGCAGGAGTCGAGGCAGGGCTCGAAGGTCGTGAAGCTCGCACCGAAAAAGCGGGGACTCGTCAGCGAGATCGAGATCGAGGTCGATCGCAGATCCGGATACGTCCGCGAGCTGAGCTGGGTCGACGACGCGGGCAACCGGACCAGGTTCCGGCTGTCGAACTACCGGCCGGTCCGAGTCGCTGCATCGACGTTCTCCTTCGACCCGCCTCCGGGCGCCTCGGTTGTCGAGAACTGACGAGAACTGACGAGAACTGACGAGAACTGAGAAGGGGAGGACAGGTGGCCAAAGACTTTTCATTCGACGTCGTTTCCGAGACGGACTTCCAGGAAGTGATCAACGCCGTGAATCAGGCGCAGAAGGAGCTTTCGCAGAGGTTCGATTTTCGCGGAAGCAAGAGCTCGATCGAGATCAAGGATCAGGAGATCGTGCTCGTGAGCGACGACGAGCAGAAGCTGGCGAGCGTCAGAGACGTTCTCGAGAGCAAGCTCGTCAAGAGGAAGGTCTCGCTGAAGGGAATCGACTATCAGAAGGTCGATCAGGCTTCGATGGGGACGGTCCGGCAGCACGCAAAAGTCGTTCAGGGAATCGAGCAGGAGAAGGCGAAAGCGATCGTCAAGACGATCAAGGACGCGAAGATGAAGGTCCAGGCTTCGATTCAGGGCGACCAGGTGCGGATCTCGGGTCGCAACAAGGACGAGCTTCAGGCGGCCATGGCGATCATCCGCGAGAAGGACTTCGGCATCCCGATTCAGTTCCAGAACTACCGCTGATTCTCCGGCGGGCCGAAATGGTTTATTCTTCGGAACTGTGACGATTTCCCGAGGCTCAATCGCCCGCGAGGCGACCGCCGCCACAACCGCGAAGTTTCTCGAAGTGATCGCGCCTCGTCTCCTTCTCGTCGAGGAAGAGCTGGAAAAGAACTTCCGCTCGGAGATCGCCACGATCAACGACGTCGGCCAGCATATTCTCGCGGGAGGGGGGAAACGGATCCGGCCCGCGCTGCTGCTCCTCTCCTCGTCGATGATCGGTTACGAGGGGGATGCCGACGTCCGGTACGCGGCGGTCATCGAGCTGATCCACACCGCGACGCTGGTTCATGACGACGTCATCGACGGCGCCGATACCAGACGCGGTCGCAGCTCGGTCAACTACCACTGGGGAAATCATCTGACGGTTCTGGTCGGAGACTATCTGTACACCCATGCGATGAAGATGGCGATTCGCGAAGGGCGGATGGAGATCGTCGATCTTCTCTGCGACGCGACGATCCATCTCACCGAGGGTGAGATCCTGGGGCTCGAGACGAAGGGGCGGATCGATCTGACCAGTGACGAGTACTTCGAGCTGATCGGCAGAAAGACGGCGTCGCTTTTCGCTGCCGGCTGCCAGCTTCCCGGACACCTCGTCGATCTCGACCCGGCCGAGCTCCGCGCGCTTCACGATTACGGATACAACCTGGGAATCTGCTTCCAGCTCACCGACGACCTGCTCGACTACACGCAGACCGCGAATGTGATCGGCAAGCCGGTTCTGGCGGATCTCCGCGAGGGGAAGGCGACGCTCCCGTTGATTCTCGCGCTGCAGGACGCCTCCGGCGACGACGTCGACCGGGTCAGGCGGATCGCCGGCGAGAACGTCTTCGAGAGCGGGGACGAGCGCGCGTTGCTCGAGATGCTCGAGCGGCACCGGGCGATCGATCGCGCCAGGGAGATTGCACGCGAGTATGCCGACCGGGCGCTGGGCGCGCTCGAATCGTTTCCGGCGTCGGTGTCGCGCGAAGGGCTCGAGTTCGCGGTCGGCTATGTCCTCGACCGCGATCGCTGAGGTTGGAGGTTCGAGGTTGGAGGTTGGAAGAGTGAAGAGTGAAGAGTGAAGAGTGAAGAGTGAAGAGTGAAGAGTGAAGAGTGAAGAGTGAAGAGTGAAGAGTGAAGAGTGAAGAGT
>JAHWKK010000030.1 GCA_019347945.1 Acidobacteriota bacterium
GAAACAACCGAACTCGCGTACTCAAACCAACGTCATCCTGAGCGGGCGGTCGGGCGGGCAGGCGAAGGACCTCGCAGGTTGGGACATCAGATCAAGCGAAGCGCTGCAAAGGGTCGAAGTCCAACAATTTCATGGTTGTTTCATTAGGAGCCGCCGAAGGACGGCGAAGGATCTGGTGGCGGCTCGTGAAAGAGAGTGACGAGACCGGCAACGGTGACTCACGATCCCCCCGCCCAGATTCTTCGCCCGCGCTCCGCCGGGCTCAGAATGACGAGTGTTTCGATGTCGCGAGATCAACCCTGATCCCTGATCCCTGATCCCTGATCCCTGCTTTTTCACCACCACACCGGCTCGAACTCCGACGGCTTGGCTTCCACCATCAGTTCCCAGGCGGCGCGGAAGATGTCCTCACGATTCGGCTTCGCCCAGTAGTCGCCGTCGGAGCCGTAGGGCGGCCTGTGTGGTTGCGCAGACAGACAGACGGGCCGGGAGTCGAGCCACTCGAAGCCTCCGTCGCGGTCGAGAACCTGCTGCATCATGAATGCGCTCGCACCACCAGGGACGTCCTCGTCGACGAAAATCACGCGGTTGGTCTTTCGCACCGAGTCGAGAATGACCTTTTCGCGATCGAACGGAAGAAGCGTCTGGACGTCGACGATCTCCGCTTCCACTCCGCGACTGGCGAGAAGCTCGGCTGCTTCCATCGAGATCCTGCACAACGGCCCGTAGGTGACGATCGTCACGTCGGTTCCCGCACGAATCACCTCGGGCACACCGAGCGGAACGGTGAACTCGCCGATGTTGTCCGGCAGGCGCTCCTTTACGCGGTATCCGTTGAGGACCTCGATCACGAGCGCGGGGTCGTTCGACTGGAACAGCGTGTTGTACATCCCCGCGGCCTGGGTCATGTTTCGCGGCACGCACACCCACATCCCCCGAACCAGGTTGATGATCCCCGCCATCGGAGAGCCGCTGTGCCAGATCCCCTCGAGGCGATGACCCCTCGTCCTGATGATGGCCGGCGCCATCTGAATTCCGGCCGATCGCCACCGTACCGTCGCCAGATCGTCCGACATCAGCTGAAGTCCGTAGAGAACGTAGTCGAGATACTGCATCTCGGCGACCGGGCGAAGCCCCCTCATCGCCATACCGATCGCCTGACCGATGATCGTCGTCTCGCGGATGCCGGTATCGGTGACCCTGAGCGCTCCGTATTTCTCCTGAAGACCGGCACAGCCCTGGTTCACGTCACCGAGAAACCCGACATCCTCCCCCATGAACGACAGCGTCGGGATTCGCGCGAGCGCTGCATCGAAACAGGCGTTGAGGATCTCGAAGCCGTTGACCGTCTTCAGGTCGTCGCCGAAGCGAGGCTCGACGACCTCGACGTTCAGCGCGGACTGTTCACCCTCCGCATGAAGGTGCCGTCCGTACACCTCGCACATTTCCTCGCGCTGGGCCGTCATCCACACCGAAAGCTCGAGTACGGCGGGCCGATCGCCTGAGGTCGCCACGAGGACGTCGGCAGCCGCCTTCTGGAGATCGCGGCGGAAGATATCCTGCTGCTTCTCGACCGCGGCGACGATTCGACCGACTTCATCGTTCTCGGACTCCGCCTCGATCCGCTTCGCGATCGACAAAAAGTGCTTCTTCGCCTGGTCGATCGGTTCCCGATAGCGATCCCACGCCTTCCGTCTCGCGTCGCGCACGTGTGCCGCTTCTTCCTTCTCGATCTCGTCGAGCTGCTCCCGCGTCGCGATCTCCTGTTCCACGATCCAGTCGCGCATCCGGACGAGGCAGTCGAACTGCTTCTCCCAGTCGAGACGTTCCGGCGTCTTGTATCGCTCGTGACTTCCGGAGGTGGAATGTCCCTGCGGCTGGGTCACCTCGTCCACGTGAATGATCGAGGGGACGTGCTTCCGCCGCGCGATCTCCGCGGCCCCCAGATACGTCTCGCAGAGAACCGGATAATCCCATCCGCGGACCGTGTAGAGATCGAAACCCGCCCTGCTTCCCTTTGCCCGTTGGAAGCCGGAGAGAACCTCGCTCAGGTTCTCCTTGGTGATCTGATAGCGGTTGGGTACCGAGATCCCGTAACCGTCGTCCCAGATCGAGATGATCGTCGGGATGCCGAGAACGCCGGCCGCGTTGACCGACTCCCAGAACATCCCCTCGGCGCAGCTCGCGTTGCCGATCGTTCCCCAGGCGATCTCGTTGCCGTTCCTGGAGAACTGATCCATCCCCTTCAGAGCGTCGACCTCACGATACAGCTTCGAGGCGTATCCCAGCCCGACGAGCCGGGGCATCTGCGAGCCGGTTGGCGACAAATCCGCCGAGGAATTGTACGTCTTCGAGATCGGAAGCCACTGTCCGTTCCCGTCGACCGTCGGAGTCGCAAAGTGCGCGTTCATCTGCCGGCCCGCCGAGAAGGGGTCGTGCTCCGGATCGGTATCGGCATAAAGCTGGCCGAAATACTGCTCGACGTCACTGATCCCGAGGGCAAACATCAGGGTCTGGTCCCTGTAGTAGCCGGACCGGAAATCCCCCTTGCGGAACGCTCGCGCCAAAGCCAGCTGGGCGACCTCCTTGCCGTCACCGAAGATCCCGAATTTCGCCTTTCCGGTCAGCACCTCGCGCCGGCCGATCAGGCTGACGTGCCGGCTCCGCCAGCCGATCCGGTAGTCGTTCAGAATCGACTGCGCCGAGGTCTGCTTGATCTCTTTACCGGTCGGTTCGGTGGTGGTCATCGATGGGCTCCCGAGCTCAGGATCACGAAGCTCATCGTATCAGGCTTGGACCGATTTCAGAGCAGTCCGGATGGGTTAGAAACGGAAACGTCCGCCGATCCCGAGGTTCAGCGTTCGCAGCTCCGCATCGAAATCGATCCAGTGATAGGTGAGCTCGGCGACGATTCCGAGTTGTCTCGTGAGCGGAAAGTCGGCACCCACACCGAGAACGAAGCCGAATTCCGAGTCATCCTTCTCACCGTTTCGCTCGAGCTCGTAAGCGCCCGGACCGGCAAAGAGGTAGGTCGTCCCGAAGATCTCGTCGAACTCGTACCCGACGAGCAACTGGACGTAGCGAAGGTCCGTTTCGGCCTCGGGGGGGAGACCCTCGTCGAGCGACTCGCCGCTCAGATCCGCCTCGCCGGCCTTCAATCTGAGCCACGTGCCGCTCTCGATCACTTTCGAGAAGTAAATTTCGCGAACGTCCATATCGGTGTCGATGCCGAGCTCGTCATTGATGGGCTCGATCGAGCCGATCAGAACACCGAGCTCATTGCTCTGGGCGAGCAGCGCCGGCGCGACGACCGTGAGGGCTAAGACAACCAGAGATTTCCGGATCATCGCGGGGACTTTAATCAAATCATCCATTGCGTGTCGAGACTCCATAGTGGCGCTGAGGGCTTCATCCGAGGTAGAAAAGGTCGTGCTTCATCAGGCGATCCATCGAGGGCTTCTGAATCTGGGACGTGAGAGTCTGCATCTGGTTCTGCCATCGCTCTGTATCGTCTGCGACGAACCGCTCCCGTTGCGGCGGCGAATCGCCTCCTGCTGCCTCGAATGCTGGAGACGTCTCCCCGAGATCAGGACACCCGTATGCAGACGTTGCGGCCGCGTCTGGCAGATCGAACAGATCGAGGGGCACAGTTGCCTCGACTGCGACGAAAAGTTCCCGGTCGATGGGGTCGTTTCCTGGGGCCGATACGAAGGCGGGCTCGAGAAGGTACTCTCGGCGTTCAAGTTCCGGCGTCACGAGTTTCTCGCCGCGCCCCTGGCGGTGTTGATGCGGCTGGCGCTCGCGAGACGGCACCGACCGGCTGCGGACTTCATCGTTCCGGTTCCTATGAGCCGGCGCCGCCGTCGCCAGCGCGGCTACAACCAGGCTGAGGAGCTCGCGATCTCCCTCTCCGGAATGACCGGGATTCCGATGCGAACGCTGCTCGTCAAAGCGGCTGAAAACCGACGTCAATCGACCCTCCCCCGCAAGCAGCGCCGGAGGAACGTCGCGAACATCTTCGTCGCCCGGAAGGTACCGCGCAATGCTTCGATTCTGCTTGTCGACGACATCTGCACCACCGGCGAGACGCTTGCCGCCTGTGCGCGAGCGCTCAAGCGAGCAGGCGCGTCCCGGGTGTCGGCGGTCACGGTTGCCCGTGCCTGAGATCACGTTTCGAGCTCACCCTCATCGTCGCACCTCGCTCGAGGCCGTCGTCACGTTGAAATACGTATCGATCGCCCGCACGATCGTGAACCTGCCGCTCGCTCCGCCACCGGGGATCCGATACATCTCCTTCCGCGAATCGGTCAGGCCGTCTTCAGGAACGAGCACTTTCCAGGAGTCGACGTCGACGGAATACTCCACCCGGCCGAGAGGCGAGTCGTCCTCGACCTCCACGATGAGGTCGTCACCCGATTTCCTGATTCGGATGACCGGGGCAGTGTTGTCGACAGTGAAGAATACATCCGCGCGTCGAGTCTCGAGAGCGCCGTTTGCATTGGAGGGCTCGTCGGAGACTTTCAACATCAGTTCGTATTCGCCGTCGGGCAACTGGGTGGTGTCGAAGTTGAGCTGATTCTGGTCGAGATTCTCCCGAAGCCTCATCCACTGCCCGGTACCGCGGGGGCGGAACGAGACGTCATGGCGAAGGCGATCCCCATTCGGATCGCTCGTCTTCCATGAGACGGTTCGGAAACCCTTCCTGAAGTACTTCTTGCCGCTATCGGGCGTCCGCGGAGCATCGACGCTGGTGAAGATTCCGTACTCGTCGGGAGAGGTCGCCTCGACCACGCCGGGCGCGGAGGGGTAGCCGCTGAGAAAGACGGCGCCGGGCTCGGCGACCCCGAGGTTCTCGATCACGGGCGCAACGTTCCGATTGATCCAGGCCACCGAGACTTCGTCGATCCGAAGCGCGGGAGCCGGCTTCTCGACATCGATTCGCCACTGGAGAAATCTCGCCGGCGGGGCTTCGACCGAGCCTTCTTCCCCCCGGGACTGTTTCCAAGCGCTCCAGGTTTCATCGGGCTTGCTGGAGTTGCCGCTGCGAAAGGAGACACGGGTCGATGATGGAATCGCGTTGCCCCGGACGCGATATTCGCCGAAATTCGAGAGGCGCTGGGTGTCGAGCACTTCGGACTGGACCGAGGCCGAGCCGTTCCGCCCGAGATCGAGCGCGTAGATCGCGCCGCTGTTGCTCGTCGTGGCGGTGGCTCTCGATCCGTTCCGCGTGAACGAAACGATCTGCTTTTCCGGAACGCTCGCGAGAAGCTCGACGCGCCCGTCGTCGCGGACGCGATAGATCCGACCGTTGGGCCCTGTCGCGACGAATACGCCGCCGCCCTCGGCCGGAACGATGTCGTACGCGATCTCCCGGTCGAGCTTCCAGACCGTCTCGACATAACCGTCGGACGCGACCCGGTAGATCTCGGAGCTCCCCGACGAGGTCAGAGCCGGGCTCGCATCGAACGAGAATAAAACCGAAACGGCGGAGGAAGACGCGCTGGCCGATTCTTCGGTGCCCTGCTGCTGCTCACCCTGTTCGTTGGAACGCTCCTGCCTTCGGGGCGCCGTCGTCGGCAGCGTACTCGTGACACCCGCGCCCCAGACGGCGTCGCCGGCCGTCGGAACCACGAGGCTCGAAATCTCGGTATAGCTCGAATCGAAGAGCGAGCGAGCCCCCCCTCCCTCGGTGGCGATCTCGTAAATCCGTCCTTCTCCGGAGCCTCCGGCGAGGAGCCGGCCGTTCGGAGCGAGGGCGAGCGCACGGAGATGTGTCTCGTTGGAGTCGAAGACGACCGAGCCCTCGTTGCGACGCTTCACCACGAACAGACGGCCTTCGACACCGGTCGCCACCGCAATCGAGCCATCCCGAAGAATCGCGAGATCCCAGATGTAGGCCTCTTCCGGATCGAACCACGCCTCCGCATCCCCTGATTCGGGATCGATGCGGTAGAGCTTCCCGTTGGGCGACGAGCCGGCCCAGAGTGAACCATCGTGCCATGCGAGCGCGTAAACCTGCGGCTCCGAAAGCGTCGCCAGCAGCTCGAGCTCGGAGCCGCTCAGCTTGTAGATTCGGCCACTTCCACCCGTGCCGAAGAATCGGACGCTCCGCCCATCGGAGACCTGGCTGAGAACGAACGTATCGGTCGGCGACGCGAGCTTGTCGACGAGCGGTCCCGGGAGGAGCGTGCCGTCCGCGGTCACGCTGAATCCGCTGACCTCCCCCTTCAGGATCTCCTCGGCGGACGAAATCGTCCAGAGCTGAGGCTCGACCGCTCCGCTTTGCGATGCAATCAGCAGGCAGAAAGCTGTCGCGAGACCTCTCATCAAACGGTGCATCAGCGGTCCTCCAGATTCCGGATCGGTGTTCAGCGCGCCGTTTCGATCTTGAGGTCGATCCGGTGAGCACCGATCAGGACTTCGTCGAACGAACGTACGAACTGACGGGCGGGATGATACTGAACGAGCGCACCAGGGGTCCCGGATCGCTCCGAAACTGTGACCGCCTGCATCGAAGGCGGAAGGTTCGGCAGATATGCTCCCGAGGAGACCAGTCCGGCCGCCGGCGTGTAGAGCCTTATCGAGAGGTCCGTCGAGGGCTCCAGCCGTTCCAGCACGCGCACGACCTGCTCGAGCGAGCGGGGATCAGGCGGAACGAGTGAGAAGTCGAGCCGCGTCAGCGCCGAGCCACTACCGATGAAAAGATAAGCCGGGCCGGGCACTGTCGACTCCGGAATGTCGATCTCGAACGTCTCCAGGCGCGCTTCCCCCCGATACGGCTTGAGCAGCGCCCGCAGTCGCACCACGTCGCCCGGGTTGATCGCGCCATCCGGGGGCGTCTCGATCGAGGCTTCGACGATGCGCGTCATCCGCGGCGTCGTATCGTGATGCAACGTCACGTCGATCCCTTCGATCTCGACATTCTGAAACTCGTTCGAAAGGAGATAGCCGGAGACCACCGCGAGATAGAGCGGAATCCCCTGCCGCGCAGTCATCCCGGCCCACCCCTCTCGGATACGAATCGGCTCGCGACCGCTGACGTGAAAGACCGAGTCCATGAAAACGCTCTGTTCTCCCGAGCCCTGCTGCGCGCTCGTCAGAATGTTGTCAGCAGTCATCGCGAGGAGAACTGGAAAGAGCTGCGGCTGCCGAACCGCGCGAACAGCGAAGTCTCGATCGCCGGCCGGGCTCTGGATCCTGAAGTTGACCGGAATCAGATCGGATGTCTCACCGATCGTCCCATAGACACCTGCATATCGGTCCTGGGAAAGGCTCCCGATCACATTGCCGGTATTCGAAAGCTTGAACGAGCTTGCCAGACTCGGCATGACCGTCACGATCTCCGACTGCGCCATCGGAAAATCGATGTCGCCCATGTGGAGGAACGGATGGCCGAATCCGTAGACCCGGTTGCCATCGACCGCGGTGACCGTTCCGGTGGCGGCGATCGAAAAGTCCCCCTCGATCAGGACGGCGGCCAGCGGATCACCCGGTTCGAGGCGGTCATCCGTCGCGCCGGCAGTCGTGCCGCTCGACGCCGAACCGGTCGGAACCGGCAGGAAACCGCCGGACCGAAAGACGCTCGAAAATCGGTCGACAGTCGCGCCCGAGAAGCTGGAGACGTTCAGCGGAGTCGCGATCGGCGCCCCGCCAGCCCACGGCGATTCGATCGCCGGAATCATTCGATCGAAGATGCTCTGCAGCTGCGCGACCTCGCCGGACGCGAGCGCGGAAAGGATTTCCTTGCTGTTTGCCCATGGCGACAGCCGGGCTCCCGCCCCCTGTGCATGCTCCTCGATCGCGATCATCTCGTCGATCGGCGTGATTCCGGCGATCGGCGCCGAGGAGAACATCCAGGAGTAGGCGAGCGCGCCGATGAGCTTTCCATCGATGTAGATCGGTGATCCGCTCATCCCGGCGATCACCCCACTCTTGTCGGTCACCTCCGAGTCGACGGAGGCGAGGATCACGTTGCGGCCGGGACCGATGTTGCGAAGGATCCCGGTGATCTCGACGTCGAATCTCTCGATGTCGCTTCCCTCGAAGACGGTGAGCCCGTAGCCCTTCATCCCCTTCCGGACCTCATCGATCGACATCGTCGGTGTGGTTTCCCCGCCGATGGCGAGCGGTGCGAATGCGAGTGCGAGCAATGCCGTGACCAGAGGGATTTTCACGTTTTCACCAACATCGGCTCAGCTGGATGCATTTCGCCACCCAGATGCCGGTTGCCAGTGGCCGGTTGCCGGTTGCCGGTTGCCGGTTGCCGGTTGCCGGTTGCCGGTTGCCGGTTGCCGGTTGCCGGTTGCCGGTTGCCGGTTGCCGGCGAGGGATGGTCTCGCATCCTCCAGGAAGTGTCGAACCCACATCGCGGGCGTAAGAACCAACGCCAAGCGCTAACCGTTGCAGGCTCGCGCAAAACAGATATATCGACGAAGCCGCCAAAGGCGGCGACAGTTCTTAGCCCCCGGCTTCAGCCGGGGGACAGGGGCTCGTTCGCAAAATCAGTGTCGAGCCCGCTTCAGCGGGCGACAGAGCCAATGCCAAGGCTGATCGATGCAAGCTTAAGCTAGACGAACTTTGTCGGCCACAGATCTCAGCTTCGAGCGTTGTCGACGTTCTGTCGCCCGCTCAAGCGGGCTCCGCATTCTCTCTTGGAAAGCCTAACCATCCCCCGGCTGAAGCCGGGGGCTAAGCGCTTTCGCCCGCTGGCGCGGGCTAATCAAAGGTGAGCGTTCTCTCCGAGATTCACCCTAGAAGACGGGCCGACCTCATGCCGAGCCCGCATCGCCAACTGGCAACCGACTACCGCCAACCGGCAACCGACGACCGGCAACCGGCCACCGGTTGCCGCCTACCCCCGGTCGACGATCGTCTCGAGGATCTGGTTCTGCAGGTTGTAGACGTGCCCCGCCGCAGTCCGGTAGTCATTGAAGAGCATCGAGAAGGCGTAGACCCTTCCGCTGCCTCCCTGCACGTAACCGCTCAGGCCGATGGCTCCTTCGAGATACCCCGTCTTGGCGAAGACCGCTCCCCTGTACGGCGCCCGGTTCATCCTCCGTCGCATACGGGTCGACTGTTCCCCCGAGTAAGGCATCGACGCAAGAAACTCGGCTCGTGCCGGGCTGTTCCACATGTGCTGAAGCAGGGTGACGAACGCCGTAGCCGAGGCACGGTTGTCGGCCGACATACCGGAGCCGTCGGACTGGTGGAACTGGTTGGCAGCGACTCCCAGCTCGTTGACCATCCAGTCAGTCACGATCCTCGAGCCCTCCCCCCACGATCCTTCGGTTCCCTTCTCCGCTCCGATCGTCTTCAGAAGCTGCTCGGCGTAGTGGTTCTGACTCTGCTTGTTGATGACAAAAAGCGCGACGGCGAGCGGTGTGTCGAATTGCCCGATCTTCGTCCAACCGGCGTCCTCAACCGTTCGAGCGAGAATCGTCTGCCCGGAGATCGAGATGTTCCGCGCCCTCAGCGCCGTCTCCATCACGTTTCCGAAGTATTGAACCGGATACATGACCGGCACGGGGATCGAAGTCGGACCGTAGCCGGGATGGGCGTTTCCCTTCACGATGATCGTATTGGTTCCCTGTTTCCGTCCCACGAAGGCGCCGCGCCCGCGTCGTGTCGTCACGCAGGTATTCTCGATCGTGACGTAATCATTCGGAGGCTCGAGCTCGACGCGCGCGCGGGCTCCCGGTGAGGTCGGATGAACCCGGACGATGACGGTGCCCTCCTGGATCGCAGGCGAAGAAATGGGAGCTTCGTACCAGTAGACGAGCTGATCTTTCGGCCAGCTCGGGTGCACCCATTCCGAATCGAAGTAACCGTACTCGACGATCAGATTTCCATCGATCGCGTCGATCCCCGCCCGCTTGAGCATGATCACGACCTCGTCGAAGAGCCGGCCTCCATCGTCATCGTTGAAGCGGGTTCCGAGCGTCGGATCACCGCTCCCCACGATCCGCAGATCGCCCTCGAGGACGCCGTTGCGGACTTCTCCTCTCGTCCAGAGCGTCGTGGCGAACTGAAAGTTCCGTCCGAGCTTCTCCATTGCGGTGGCCGTCGTGAAGAGCTTCATGTTCGAGGCAGGCACGATCGAATTGTCCGGCGTATGAGCGGCGACGACGCGCCCGGTCTCGAGATCGATGATCTTGATGCTGCTCTTCGCTCTGGTCGCCAGATCACCGTTGACGAGCGGTCGCAGCGCGTTCTCCAGGGTCTGGCTGCTCCCTGCAGGAGCGAGCCCGATGAGCGCCAGGATCGCGACGAGGATCAGGAACGGGCGACGCGAAAAGTGGGTCATCGAGGAGCGGCGGGCTGCAATCGATATTCCATCTTCGAGGGCTTCACAGAACCGGGATCACCCGTTCCCGAAGAGAATCGGGGATCGCCGCCAGAGCTCGTTCGATCTCCTCGCGACGATGGCGCCTGGTGAAGTGCGTCAGGACGAGAACCTCATTCATGAAGTGGCCCGCACGCCGGATGATGTCGTCCAGATGGATGTGACGATACCGAACCGCGCGCTCGCGCTCGTCCTCAGCGATGAAGGAACACTCGATCATCGCGACCTTCGCGGTGAAGATCTCGGGAACCTCTTCGAAGATCGTCGCGTCGGTATCCCCGGAATAGAAGAGGATCGATTCGACAGTCTCGTCGCTCACGACCTCCCCTTCCGCCACGCGCTTCCGGATCGCCACTTCCTCCTCTCCCTTCAGATCGCCGCGAAGCTCGCGTCGCCGCCGTTTCAGCTCCCACGATCGCCCCGGTATCGAATGAAAGGCATCGTGCACGCGAACCACATGGTTGCGGCCCACTTCGATCTCGTCTCCCGGCAGGACTCCCCTGAGCGACAATTGGAGAGGGCTCCCCTGAAGCTCGCTCTGCACGGCGACCAGCCGCGTCCACGCGCCCAGCGATTCTGCCGGAACCCACACGTCCGCGGGCTCGAGGTTTCTGAGCCGCCGTTGCGCCGCGTGGTACGCGACCCCGGCCGCATGATCGAGGTGCGAGTGACTCACCAGCACGCGCGGAACCGGGATCGCCCATCCCGGACAGCGACCGAGATCGAGCGCGATTCCGGCGGGGTCCACACGGAAGCAGGTTTCGATCCCGGCTGCGCTCAGACCCCTGATCCGCATCTCGTCTCTGACCAGCTCGAAGGGCGGAGATTTCTGCACGACGCTGCCGACGTGCAAGATTCCGGCTCGGTGAATGCTGGTTCAGAATCCGCAATGGACGCACGCACCTGCTTGTGTTACAAATCTCGGGCTACCGACCCCTGAATGGAGGCTTCTGGAAAATGTCAGTTGCGGAGAAAGTAAAAGCCATCATCGTCGACCAGCTCGGCGTCGACGCGGATAAGGTCAAGCCGGACGCGTCGTTCGTCGAAGATCTCGGTGCCGACTCACTCGACACGGTCGATCTTTTCATCGCCATCGAGGACGAATTTCGAGTCACGATCGGTGACGAGGATGCCGAGAAAATCGTGACCGTACAGGACGCGGTCAACTACATCGAAGCAAACGCGCCCGCCGAGTAAGCGAATCTTCTCGAGACAATTTCCGGCTCATCGCTTTCTGGCGGTGAGCCGTTCTTTTCATTGAGGACCGAAACTATTGGATAAGCGTCGCGTCGTGATCACCGGAATCGGAATGGTCTCCCCTCTGGCCGTCGGCACCGAGGAGACGTGGAAAGGTTTGCTCGCCGGGACACCGGGAGTGGGCCCGATCACCCGATTCGACGCGTCGGAGTACGGCTGCAGAATCGCCGGCGAGGTGCGGGGATTCGAGCCGCTCGACTGGCTCGATCGGAAGGACGTGAAGAAGTCCGATACGTTCATCCACTACGCGATCGCTGCCGCCCAGATGGCGTGGGACGACTCCGGAATCGAGGGAAAGATCGAGCCGACCCGGCTCGGCACGATCATCGGCTCCGGAATCGGCGGCCTTCCGCTCATCGAAACGACGCACAAAATCCTTCTCGAGCGTGGCCCGTCACGGATCACGCCGTTCTTCATTCCCGGTCTCATCGTCAATCTCGCAGCCGGTCAGGTGTCGATCCGCTTCAATGCGAAAGGCCCGAACTCAGCGCCGTGTACCGCGTGCGCCACCGGAGCACATGCGACCGGTGACGCGATGCGACTGATTCAGCGAGGCGATGCAGACGCCATCTTTGCCGGCGGCGCCGAAGCGGTCATCGCGCCGCTCTCGGTCGGTGGATTCGCGGCGATGAAAGCGCTCTCGACCCGCAACGATGATCCGGCCACCGCCTCCCGACCGTGGGATGCGGGCCGTGACGGTTTCGTCATGGGCGAAGGTGCCGGGATTCTCATGCTCGAAGAACGGGAGCACGCCCTCGCACGCGGCGCGAGAATCTACAGCGAGCTGACCGGATACGGCATGTCGAGCGACGCCTACCACATCACCTCCCCCTGCGCGGACGGCGAGGGCTCGGCGCGCGTGATGGAGGTCACCCTCGAGGACGCCGGGTTGAAGCCGGAGGACATCGACTACATCAACGCCCACGGAACGTCGACGCCTGTCGGTGACAAGGCCGAGACCGACGCGGTCAAGCGAGTCTTCGGCGAGCACGCACGGAAGCTCGCGATGAGCTCGACCAAATCGATGACCGGCCACCTCCTCGGTGCCGCCGGAGGTCTCGAAGCCGCGATCACCGCGCTGGCCATCTACCACGGGATCATGCCGCCGACGATCAACTACGAGACACCCGATCCGGAGTGCGACCTCGATTATGTTCCGAACGAAGCGCGGCCGGCAGAGATCCGCCACGCGATGTCGAACTCGTTCGGCTTCGGTGGCACGAACGCATCCCTCGTCTTCTCGAAACACGAGTAAAACGGGGTCGGGTCTGAACTTGGAACTTAACTCCGAAATCGTTCAAAACAAGCTGAAGTTTCAGGGTTAAGTTCCAAGTTCAGACCCGACCCCGTCCCGCCATGGAAAATCCGATCGATCGCGCTGTCCGCCGCCTCGCCGCGACCGGATCGGCCATCCAGCAGATCTGCCGCGATCTGACTCCGGACGAAGCCCGATTCCGCGAATCCGGGGAGAAGTGGTCGATCCTCGAGATCGTGAATCATCTGCTCGACGAGGAGATCCTCGATTTTCGCGCGCGGCTGCAGTCGACGATCTTCCGTCCCGACGTGCCCTGGCCGCGAATCGACCCACCCGGCTGGGCGATCGAAAAGGATTACCAGAGCCGCGATCTCGCGGAATCGCTCGTGAGCCTGGCGGCGGAACGGGCGAGCTCTCTCGAATTCCTCCCGACGGTCTCCGAGGACGAGCTCGCAACGGTCCACCACCACCCCACGCTCGGAGAGATCACGGCCGGCGATCTCCTCCACTCCTGGGTGGCGCACGATCTTCTCCACCTGCGTCAGATCGCGCGCGTTCGCTACCGGATGCTCGAGGCGGACGCCGCGCCTTACCGCGCCGAGTACGCCGGCCCGCTGACCTGAAGATGCAGCGGGCCCGGCTAACGCCGTGACGGCCCTTCGGGCCTCCGAGTCGGCACGGACTCGCGCGATCACACCCACCACGGGAGGGCGAGGCTCCTGCCGAGCCGCACCGTTACGAGCTTGCGTTTCAGTGGATGACCGGAGGGACCGCGTCCTTCACTTCTTCTCCTTCTCCTGCTCCTTCTGATCCTCCTGCTCCTTCCGATCCTCGGCTTCCTCCCGGAACTCCTGCCGGTTCTTCTTCACTTCCTCGCGCAGCTGCTGTTTGTGAATTTTCTGAACGACGTCTTCCCCCTGCCGCTCGCGTCCGTGCGCGCCAATGTAATGATCTTTGTTGACGTTGCTCTTTCCCATTCGTCGTTGCCTCCTTCTGATCAGAGAGTGCGAGACTCCTGCCGATCGGCCGAACCAGCGAATCGACATTCGCGCATCCGTAAACGCAGTTCGCGCGACGCGCGCACCTCCCCTCGTCCCTCGCCTCTCGTCCCTCGCCCCGCCTTCTCTATAATGCGCGCCATGCATCGACGAGACTTCGGAAAACTCCTCGCCTTCGGAACCGCCGCCGCCGCACTTCCCGCGCCCGCACTCGCGCTGCACGATCCGCGACCGATGCGACCGAAGCAAATCGTCAAACCGAAAGTACTGCGGCCGGGCGACACGGTCGGTGTCACCTCCCCCGCGACTCAGGCGTTCGACTACGACCGGATCCGCGTCACGCAGGAGCAGATCGAAGCGCTCGGATTCCGGCCGAAGCTCGGCGCGCACGTCGCTGACAAGCACGGATACTTCGCCGGAACCGACGAGAACCGCGCCGCCGACATCAACGCGATGTTCGCCGACGACGAGGTCGATGCGATCTTCTTCTTCTCCGGCGGCTGGGGATCCCCCCGGCTACTCCCCCATCTCGACTACGACCTCATCCGGCGCAACCCGAAGATCATCCTCGGGTACAGCGACATCACGGCGCTCCTGAACGGAATCCATCAGCGCACCGGGATCGTGACCTTTCATGGGCCAAACGGCTCGTCCCGACTGCCAAAGTACACATTAGAACACCTGAAACGTACACTGATGTCGACCGAGCCGATCGGCATCCTCGCAAATCCCCCGAAACCGGAGGACGAGCTCGTCCGGCGCGACTATCGGATCATCACAATCCGTCCGGGCGTGGCGAGCGGTCCGCTGGTGGGAGGGAACCTCTCGCTGGTTGCCGCACTCATGGGAACACCGTGGGAGGTCGACACGCGTGGCGCGATACTTCTTCTCGAGGACGTCAACGAGGAGCTCTATCGCGTCGACCGGATGCTGAGCACGCTGCGCCTCGGCGGCAAGCTCGCCGACGCGGCAGCGATCGTCTTCGGAACCTGCTCGCGCTGTCCTGTCGAGGGCCCGTCGTTCAGTCTGGAGGAGATCATGCGCGACCACTTCGAGGATCTCGGCGTCCCGGTGATGGCGGGTTATGCGTTCGGCCACATCAGCGAGCAGCTCACCCTGCCGATCGGCATGCCGGGGACCGTCGACACGACCGCCGGAACGATCACGATCGACGAACCGGCTGTCCGCCCCTCCGGAGAATGAGGCACCAGCTCGCTCGACCGAATCGTTAGCCGGCTCGTTCAGGCGAACAGAAGGTCGGGCCCGGCGTGAGCCACGATCTGGCGGGGTGTCATCGAGGGATCGAGCACCATCAGCTCGCCCAGCAAACCGGGCATCGATCTCGACTGCTTCTTCTTGCTGTGTAGAACTGGACACACTACCTCCAGGGACTGTCTGGTTTCTGAACAGGTATCCAGATTCCGGACGCCGCGCGCGCACCCATTCTTTCCCTAAGTAACAGCCATGGTCGGGGTTTGCCTCAGATCTCACCCCTAGCACACCGCTTGTACTTGTGGTGGCAGGAACATCGAGTTTACATAAAAGGAGGCAAGACGATGGAACGAGGGAGTGCACCGAGGGGGCAGGAACAGGACAACTCCGCCGATGTGGCTGAGCGGTCGGTGCTCGTGGTGGAGGATCACCAGAAGCAGCTCGACGCGCTCTTGACTGAGCTCGCGTCGATCGGAGTCTCACCGGCGGTCGCGAAGAGCGGGGTCGAGGCGATTCGTATGGCCGCTACGCAGCGCCCGGACATCATTCTTCTTGATGGCCTTCTACCGAACATGCATGGATTCGAGGTGGCGCGCTTCATCCGACACAGTGATCGCGATTATCGCCCGTTCATCGTGATGACGACCGCCATCTACAAGGGTGTGCGCTACGAAAACGAAGCCCGCCTGAGGTTCGGCGTCGACAGGTACGTGGAGAAGCCGATCACGCGCGAGAAGTTGCTGTCGATTTTCAAGCACGCTGCGCGCGAGCGCTACAAGGGGGCAGCATGAAGACAGGGGAATGGCGAAAATGGGGGTCACACCTTCGAGGTAAACAATTCGATGCTCCTGCGTGAGACGACGCGACCACGCGCCCGCAACACGGCAGACTGGAAGCCTGCGCTACGGGCGGCGCAGGACCTTCTCGGGAGCGCTGAAGGCGCGATGCTGCGTCGAGTCCGGCGTCAGAGCTCGGCGGGCGCCGTCACTGGAACCGGCTCGACCTTCTTTCCGACAAAGCGCACGATCAGGATCACGATCACGGTCCCCACGGCGAGCGAGATCCAAGGCGATACGCCGAATCCGGTGGGGATGTCCCCGATGATCATCCCGAGAACGCCGACGGTCAGGGCGTAGGGAATCTGAGTGCGGACGTGAGCGACGTGATCGCATCCCGAAGCCATGCTCGAAAGAATCGTCGTATCCGAGATCGGAGAACAGTGGTCGCCCCAGACGCTTCCGGCGAGAACCGACGAGATCGCTCCCAGCATGAACGTCATGTAGAAGTCGTCTCCGGGAGCATACCCCGCGGCGACCGACAGCCCGTGTGCGATCGGAATGACGAGCGGCATCAGAATCGCCATCGTCCCCCATGAGGTTCCGGTTGCGAAGGCGATCGCCGCGGCTGTCAGGAACACGACGACTCCCACGAGGTGGGGCGACAGGAAGGACTCGGTGATTCCGACGACGTAGTCCGCCGTGTGCAGGTCCGCGGCAACGGCGCCGATCGACCAGGCGAGGACCAGGACGACGAGCGCCAGCAGCATCGCCTTGAATCCCTCGACCATTCCGCTCAGCAAGCTCGTCAGCGGCATGAGCCGCTGCGCTGCCGGAAGCGCAAGCGCCACGATGACCCCCGCGAGACTCGCCCACATCAGCGCCTGATAGCTGTTCGCCGACTCGAAGACCGAGCGGACATACTCGGTTCCGGAGCCAGCCGTCGCGGCGTCGAGACTCTGCACCCCCGTGATCCACAGCCCGGCGATCGTGACGACGATCACCGTCAGAATCGGAGCGATCGCATTGATCGCATGGCGGGGCGTATCGGCCGGCGGCATCATTCCGGACTGCGCGTAGTCGGCAAGCGGAACATCTCCCGCCGCAAGGACCTCTCCGGTGCCTTCGGCGCGTCGCTCGGCGCGAAGCATCGAACCAAAATCGCGATTCATCGAGGCGATCGCAAACACCATCACGAGCGCGAGGATCGGATAGAAGCGGTAGGGAATCGACGCGATGAACGTCGAGTAGCCGTCGTACGGCAACCCGAGAGAGGTGAACGCCGCCGCGATGAGCCCGACCTCGAACCCGATCCATGTCGAGATCGGAACGAGGCTCGACACTGGCGCCGCAGTCGAATCGACGATGTAGGCGAGCTTCTCTCTGCTGATCCTCAGTCCGTCGGTGATCGGCCTCATCGTCGAGCCGACGATCAGGCTGTTGGCGTAGTCGTCGAAAAAGATGAAGAGGCCCATCATCCCCGTTGCGAGCTGCCCTTTCGGACGACTGCGCGCCCATTTCCGGACGATGTCGACGATCCCCTCACTCCCTCCGCTCTTCGTAATCAGCCCCACCATCCCCCCGAGGAGCGTCGTGAAGACGATGATCGCGGCGTGGTCGGCGTCGGCAATCGCGTCGACCATGTAGTGATCGATCGAGCGAGCGAACGCGAGGAACGGGTTCCAGTCGAAGAGAATCAGAGCGCCCGCAAAAACACCGAGAAACAGCGAGATCAGGACATCCTTGAAGATGAGTGCCAGGACGATCGCCAGCACCGGCGGGACGATCGAGAGCCAGCCGGGAATCGGATCGATCACCGCTTCCGCCATCACTCTTCCGGCAATGACCTGAACCGTGCGCGGCGCGCCGGGTCCCGCCCCATCCGCGATCACGACTTCGTTGCCCCCCTCGTAAAGCATCACGTCGAGCGCCTTGCGGCCATCGACGAGTACGGAGCCCTCCATCCCCTCCTCCGGAGCTTCCTCGACATTGATGACGAACTCGAGGTCGTGACCGGCGAGAACGCCTCCCGGACTCTCGATCGACAGCACCTGGGCGGAGAGATTCGTGGCGAGAAAGAGAGCGACGGGAACCAGCAGCGCGAGTCTTTTCATCGGACGGCGGACACTATCACCGCATGTCCCGCGATCGTCAAGGGCGGCCGGGGCTGATCTCATTGCCGAAGATCGTCAGCGCGTCGTCGAATCTTCCGGTGCGGGATTCTCCGGCTCGGGCTCGGACGGTTCGGGCTCGGCCGTTTCGTCCGCGAACAGCGACTCGACGGAGATGTCGTAAGGGTCGGAGCTCGACACCGAAACGACGCTTCCCGCTTCGCGCTCGAAGACGATTTGAATGATGTCGTACTCCGCGACTTCCGGGTAGAGATCGAGTGACGTGCGGGCAATCTCCCGGGCCTTCGACTCTTCGATCCCGTCGATCTCGAACTTCGGATTGGTGATCGTGATCCGGAGAGTCCTCGTGCCCCCGGCCTCGACATTCGATGCCGTCCCGATCGACGTTGCGGGATAGCGTGCGCTGAGCTCCCGGCTCAGATTGACCAGCGCGGCCATCTCCGAGCCGATCTCGGTCGCCTGATCCCTCGCCGAGCGGAACCACGAGCTCTCGAGGATTGCGTCGCGGTTCACGATGACGGCAACGCCGGCGGCAATGAGAATGAGGAAAAGGGTGATGCAGCCGATTCCCGCCCACTTCAGGCAGCCAATCCCTGAGACTGCGGGGCGTTGCGCGGGCGGATTGAGCGGTGTCTCGCCGTTCATGAGGAGAGTTTAACCCGGATCATTCATGAGGCGACGTCGCAGAGTTCGGAAGAAGCTGCCCTGCTCCAATCCGTCAGAACCTCAGCCGTCGTTCGAGAGAACCAGCCGAAAATCCTGCGGAGAATAAAGGATCTCGTTCAGCCGCTCGACCAGTGAGGCGATCTCCGGGGCGCCTTCGGGGAGAGAGATCATCTGGTCGGCCGGCCACGGGTGAACTTCATCCATCAGCGCGACCCCGAAGCCGTACTCCCGCCCGAGCGTCACGAGCGCGGCGGGATGCCGCGGAGCGAGATGCGAGGGATCCTTCCAGAAATCGGAGCCGGTCATCGCGAGCGACGAGGCATTCGGCGTTTCGATCACCAGCCGTCCTCCCCTCTGGAGAACCCTCGCCGCCTCGGCGAACAGACCGAAGAGCGCTTCGGTCGGGAGATGCTCGACGACGTGGATCGCCGCGACTGTGGAGACCGCATCGTCCTCGACAGAGGCGAGACACTCCGGAAGCCGTCCGATCTCTGCCGCCAGACCCTTTTCCTGAAGCTCGGCCACCGACCGCTCGTTCATGTCGAATCCCCGCGCGTCGATTCCTTCCTCGCGACAGACCTCGAGGAGCTCTCCCCGGCCGCAGCCGACGTCGATCAGCGGTTCCGACAGATACGGAAGGAGCTCGCGCATCGCCCTTCGGATCTCCGCGGGACTTCCGCGGAGGTGCTCCTCCAGCCGGCGGTAACTCCAGTCGTCTCGCAGTTGCTGCGACGCCTCCGGCCCGCTCAGTCGGGGCAGCGTCAGATCGCGGAAGCGGGAGAGGGCCGACTCGATCTTCTGGTCGAGCACCGCAAAAAGCGCGTCGTTCCGGTCGACGGCGATCGGCAGGATCGTATCGATCCGCTCGAGCGCGGCTGCGGCCTCTTCGACCCTGCGACGAATCGCTTCGACGTCCCGGTGGTGATCGGCGAGCATCTCGGTCAACGCGATGTTGTAGTTCCGCTGAACGGAGAGCTGCTCGCCGGCGATCAGTTTTCCGAAGAAGCGCCGGATGTCGTCGAGCAGGCCGCGGCGGGGCTTGGGAGAGAGATCTTCCTCCCAGACGCGCTTCCACCCTTCGATGCCGTCGGGCGGACCGTCGATGAACCTGCGCGAAGCCATTGATGCGCGGCCCGCGCCCCGCTCAGGCGCTCGCCTCTTCGGTCTCCGCCACGACCTCGATCTCGAGCGTCGCCTCGACACCGTGGTAGACCCGGACGTTCGCCTGGTGCACACCCGGCGTCTTGATCGCTTCGGCAGTCTCGATTCTTCTCTTGTCGATCTCGATCCCCTGCGCCGCGAGCGCTTCCGCGATCTCGACGTTGGTCACCGAGCCGTACAGGGTTCCTGTATCGCCGACCTTCTTGGTGATCTGGAGCTTCGTTTCGGAAATCCGCTCCGCCAGCTTCTCCGCCTCGGAGCGCTCCTTCTTCGTCAGCTCTTCCCACTTCTGCTTCTGTTGCTCGACGACCTTCAGGTTTCCTTCGGTCGCGACCTTCGCGAAGTTCTTCGGGAGAAGATAGTTTCGAGCGTAGCCATCGCGAACGTTGACGATGTCGCCGCGCTCTCCGAGTCCGTGAATCTCTTCAGTCAGTATCACTTTCATCGTCTTCACCTTTTTTCTTTGGTGTTCTGAAATCAAAGAATGAGTCAAACAGTCCGGTCAATGCCATCAGGAAGGGAACGATGCCGTTGATGAGCATCAGCGCCATCCCTCCCCAGATGAGCGTGGTCCCGACACGGCCGAGGGCAAGTCGAAGCGACATCGCCCGGAAGACCGCGAGGCCCTGGAGGAAATAGAGAAATGCGACGACCACGAGCACGTTGTAGCCGATCAGCCTGGCCGGCTCGGGAAGCACCGGCGAAAGACAGCCGGCCACGAATGCCACCAGCAGCCAGTCGGGAAGGCGAAGCTCCCGGAATCGGAGGCCCTCCGACCCGACTCCGGCGAGCTGAGTCCGCGAGATCACCAGCAGGCTCGCGACGAACATCGCGGCACACAGAACGAGATACAGCGATGGTACGAGATACCGTGCGAGAGTCGTCCACATCCTGGTGAACCGAGCCCGCTCGTCGCCGCTGGCACTGAAGGTCTCGAGAGCTTTCTCGGCGCCGGTCTCGATCTCGGAGGCCGCCCAGGCGCTCGGGGAGAAGTCGCCGACGACCCGGAAGCCTCCCTCCATGAGAGCGAGGCCGCCAGTCGCGACGACCACCGCGAGGGTAACCGCCGGCCCGAGCGAATACCCCCGCTGAATGGCCGCGACGACCGCGAGCGACGGAATCACCACCGCCACGATCAGCCGGACCACCCAAGCGAGAACCACGACCGCCCCGATCTCCGAAGCGATCGCTGCACCGAGCGTGAACAGCAGCACGCTCGCGATCGCTGCCACGATCGCGATGCCGCGCCATCCCATTCGCAGCCCCGCGCTGATGAAGGGAAGCGGTGCGAGAAGCTCGAAGAGAACGTAGATTGCAGCCGCAGCGACTCCGTGCAGACCCGCCGTCCGCCATCCGTTCTCTCCCCTCTGGCCCACGCCGGGCCGGGGCAGCTCCTCGACCGAATCCTGCATCGTCAGTCCGTCGTGAACGGAAGAAGAGCCATGATTCTCGCTCTCTTGATCGCGCCTTCGAGCTTCCGCTGATGGAGCGCACAGGTTCCCGAGATCCGCCTCGGAAGAATTTTTCCTCTCTCGGGGATGAAACCCTGGAGAAGTTTGACGTCCTTGAAATCGACGTACTCGATCTTCTCGACGCAGAACTTGCACACTCGCTTGCGGCGATAGAAGAACTTCTTTCCGCCTCCGCCGCCCCCACCTCTTTTTGGTCTTGGATTCGGCATGGCTTACTCCTCCTCACTCCCCGCATCGGCTTTCGATGCGGTCTCGGGCGCGGGTTCCGGCTTTGCAGCCGCCGGCTCAGGCTTCGCCGCGGCACGCTCGGGTTTCGCAGCCGCAGGCTCGGACGCGGCGGATGGCTCCTTCCGGTCGTCGGATGCGCCGCGAGCGGCCCTCCGCTCCTCGTCCCGGGTCGCTCGCGCGGCGGCTCGTTCCGCCTCGCGCTCGTCGGTGGACTTGACCGGGTACACACCCTTCTTCCGCGCGCGCTGTGTTTCGAGATCCGTCCGGACGATCATGTGACGCATGATCTTGTCCGAGTTCTTCATGCGGCGATCGAAGTCGTCGAGACTTCCCGGTGCGCCCTCGAAGACGAAGAGGTGATAGATCCCGTCGTTCTTCTTCTGAATCGGATAGGCGAGCCGGCGACGACCCCATGCGTCTTCGCTGACGGTCTTGACGCCACCGGTCTCGGCGATGCCGCGAAACTCGTCGATCGTCGCGGTTACGTCTCCCTCCTCGAGAGTCGGAGGGAGGATGAACAACACTTCGTAAGTGCCCAATGAGTCCTCCTTATGGCCTTCTGGAGCCCCGATCGGTCGGAGCCCAAGGAAGTAATGAATTGTGTGTCGCGAACCGGGGTGGTCCGGACAGACGACCAAACGCCGATGCACCGGCAAAATTCCGTCCAGCTCCCGGAGACGGGGTCGGGTCTGAACTTGGAACTTAACTCTGGATCCGCCCTATTTTTCGCTTGATTCCGGAGTTAAGTTCCAAGTTCAGACCCGACCCCGTCTCCGCCCCGGCAAGCTCGCGAACCCGATGACCGGTTCCTTCTTCGACCCAGCCGTCGTAGAGAGTGAGCCGCTGCACCGGTTCGTAGCCGCTCTGCCTGATGAGACGCTTCATCTCTTCGGTCGTCACGTGATTCTCCGCACCCGCCGCCGCCACGACATTCTCCTCGATCATGATCGAGCCCATGTCGTTCGCTCCGAACTTCAGCGCGAGCTGGCCGATCCCGAGACCTTGCGTCACCCACGACGACTGAATCGAGCGGATGTTGTCCATGTAGAGCCGTGCGAGTGCCTGATGCCGGAGGTACGACACGCCGTCTTCTTCCTCGATCTCCTGCATCTCGGTGTTTTCGCGTTGAAAGGTCCACGCGATGAAAGCGGTGAATCCGCCCGTCTCATCCTGCAGGTCCCTGACCCGCCGCATGTGCTCGATCCGGTGCTCCGGCTTTTCGCCCTGCCCATACATCATCGTCGCGGTCGTCCTGAGGCCGAGCTCGTGACCGGTTCTCATGACGTCGAGCCATCCGGCCGTCGATGCTTTCGGGTAGGAAAGGCTCGCGAGCCTGATCTCGTCGACCAGAATCTCCGCCCCTCCTCCGGGGATCGATTGCAGGCCCGCTTCGATCAGCGCCCCGATCACCTCGCGAAGCGGCTTCTTAGTCATTCTGGAAATGAAGAGGATCTCCGGCGGCGAGAACGCATGGCGATGGACCTCGGGAAACTCCTCGCGCATCCAGCTCAGCAGATCGGTGTAGTACTCGAGCGGCAGATCCGGATGAACCCCACCCTGGAGAAGGACGCCCGTCCCGCCGAGCTCGACCGTCTCACGGATCTTCTGCCGAAGCTCGTCTCTCGTGAGGAGATACGATTCCGGATCGCCCGGCTTGCGGTAGAACGCGCAGAAGCGGCACTTGTAGACGCAGACGTTGGTGTAGTTGATGTTCCGGTCGACGATGAAGGTGACCACCTTCGGATCGTTCAGCCGGTTGCGGACGATGTTCGCGGCCTGACCGAGCTCGAGCAGGTCGGCTTCCCGAAGCAGCGTCAACGCCTCGTCGTCGTCGATCCGTCCTCCGTCGATCGCCTTCCGGAGAATCTCGCGCGCGCGTCCCTCTGTCTTCATCAGCTCAGCCATTCGATCTCCTGGGGATTTTCGACCAGACCGTACTCGATCGCAAGCGAATGAAATCTAGCGAGAGCCCGCCGCTCGTCCGCTCCAAGATCGTAATGCAGCGCCGAATCGAAATATTCAGCGAGCTCCGGTTCGGGAAGACCGAGCTCGGCAGCAGCCTCCGCGACGATCTCGGGCAGCGACGCCAGCCCCTTCGCGCGGCTCCGCATCAGCAGATCGATCAGATCCGTTCCGTTCTCCCCGATCCTGTCGGCGCGCCCTGCCCAGAGCGCGAACACGAACGGCTCGCCCACCATCCTGTTCCATTCGGCGGCGAGATCGATCGCAGTGACGCCCGACTCGGTCTGTCGAACCTTCAGCGCCGGGTCTCCGATCACGACCTCCGCATCATGACCTTCGAGAAAATTGCGAGGTCCATGCTCCGCGGGATCGAACCGGATCGCCTCGAGCCGGTCGCGACCGAGGCGCTCGCCGAGAAGGATTCGCGTGAGCGCGACTGAGGAACGCGAGGCCGGATCGAGCGCCACTGACTGGATCTCCTCGAACGGCACCCGCGTGACCAGCAGCACGCTTCGCACCTCCGCCCGGGACGCGATGCAGATCCCGGGTACCGCCATCAGACCCGGAATCCGTACGAGATCGATCGCCGGGACGAGCCCGACGTCGACCGATCCGTCGGCGACCAGATCGGAGCATCTCGCCGGTGAGGTGAACTGGTACTCGACGTCGCCGGCCGGTTCGCGGACGAGTCCCCACCACAGCGGTCGGGCATTCAGAAATCGGATCAATCCGTATCTCACGGCGGGGAGTCTATTCGAGAGACGGTATTTCGAGCGTCGGTGTTCGACGCACGACCGGATCCGGCATCAGTCTCCGGTCCAGGAAGGCTCGCGACGCTCCATGAACGCCTCGACGCCTTCTTTCGCGTCGTGCGTCTTCATCAGCTCTTCGAGATAGAGGTGCTCGATCTCGGCGAGGCGCTTTTCGAAGACGTCGTGCGCGGCCATCCGGGTTGCCCTCTTCGCGAACCACAGCGACGAGCGGCTGTGCCGGGAGATTCTCCGGAGCCACTCGTCGGCCGCCTCGTGGAACTCGTCGTCGGGAAAAACCGCGTTGACGAGGCCGCAGTCGTAGGCTCTGCGAGCCGTGATCGGCTCGCCGCTGACGAGCATTTCGAACCCGATCCTCGAGGGGATCTGATGGGTCAGCTGAAACGATGCGACCGGAGGAAAGACCCCAAGCTTGATCTCGGGAAGCCCGAACGTCGCTTTTTCCGACGCGAGGACGAGGTCGCACGCCAGCGCGAGCTCGCAACCTCCGCCGAGAGCCGGACCGTCGACGAGCCCGACCGTCACGAGCCCGATCCTGTACATCCTGATGAAGCACTCGTGAAACGTTCGGAGCATCTTTGCGACGAGCTCTTCGGTGTGCTCCTGAACGCTTGCACCGGCGCTGAACGCCTTCCCCTCCTCAGAAGAGATGACGAGCAGTGCCTTGTCGTCACCCACACGATCCAGCTTCGAACGGAACTCTTCGAGAAGCTCGATGTCGAGGATGTGCAGCGGAGGGTTCGTCAGGGTGATTCGATAGGCGTTTTCAGTCTCCTCGAGACGGACCTTGCTCATCGAGGCGATCATTACAGAAACGAAGGCCTTTCACAACGTCCCGCGACGCCGCGCAGAGGCGGCTATGATTCCCGGATGGTCTCGCTGCTGCGGCACCGGCTTCGTCACAATCGGGCTCTGCGAGGCCTGCTCGTTCAGGTGGCGGTTCTCCTTCTGGTCTCGGCCGCGATGGCATGGGTCGCGTGGTTCACATCGCTCACCGGAGACAGCCCGGAGGAAACCGCCGCGAGACTCTCCGAACGCGGGCTCTACTCGAAGGCGGACGCCATCTATCGCGAGCTGCTCGTCTTGCCGGGAGCCGGAACGAGAGTGATGATCGCGTTCGTCGACAATCGCGCGACGGCTCTCGCTCACACCGGCACTCTTCCCGGATCCCACGCGAGCGCGATCGAGGTGCTTCAGCATCCGGACCTCAGCGAGGGAACGACGACGCTCGGAACCTTCTGGTACGGGGCGAGAGTTCTGCAGGTCGACCCCGATCCGGCGCCCGTCGAAGCGCTTGCGTCGGCGAATCCCCCGCATCGATATGCGCACCGGCTCCTCGGTCGTGCCGCGTTCGCCGACGGCGATCTGGAGAGCGCGGCATCGCACTTCGAGCGGGAGGGGATGAGTTTTCAGGATCCCACCGACCTCCAAAACGCCCTTGCGATTCGTTTCGAGCTCGAGGACTGGGATTGGATCCGTGCACGTCTGAACGATCCTCGCTGGGCTCCGGCCGTCGGAATGACCGAGCGTGTCCGCCTCGCCATACACGATCGAAACTGGCCCGCGGTTCTGCTTCTGATCTGGCCCTCGGGATTCGAGGGAACCCGTCTGTGGCCCGCGTTCCTCGCCCTCGTCGCGGCGGCCCTCTGGTTCACGATCGGAGCCCGGATGGGGCTCGCGAGACAACGGGTCCCCGGCCGCACCCGCCTCTACGTGCTCGCCTTCATCCTCGGCATACTGAGCATCTACCCGACGCTGGTACTGATCCTCATCGAGGACGAGATTCTCGGTTTCACACGGACCGGCGCGCCCGTCCCCGACGCGATCTTTTTCGTATTCGGGGTGGGCCTTCGCGAGGAGCTGTGCAAGTTTCTGGCGTTTCTCGTTCTGATGCCGCTGCTGAGAAAGCGGCGATCACGGGTGGAGGCGCTGATCTGCGGAGCGATGGTCGGGCTCGGCTTCGCGGCCGAGGAGAATCTCGGCTACTTCCATGACTTCTCCCTCTCGATCGCCATCGCCCGATTCCTCACCGCCAACTTCCTCCACATGGCGCTCACCGGTCTGGTGGCGGTCGCGTACTGGGACGGAGCTCGCGCTCGTGAGCCGCTCGAGCGAATCGACGTGGTCTTCGCTCTCGCCGTTGTTCTTCACGGCGCATACGACTTCTTTCTCAGCACCGACGTGCTCGGTCCGAGCTCGCCACTCTTCGCAATCATCGTCTTCATCGTCGTCGCTCACCGATTCCTTCGGGAGCTGACGACGATGGTTGCAATGGAAGATCGCGGCGCGGTTCTCAGGGTGTTCGTCCTCTGCCTCACGATCCTCGCGGGCGTCTCGTACGTCTACGCCGCATCGTGGGTCGGACCACTGAGGGCCATTGCTCTGATTGCCGAGGGACTGCTGGGTGTGGCGATTCTGATCATCATGTTTTTCTACGAGCTCGCTCCCGACTGAGCGGCGTCCCACCCGTCTCCGTGTAGCATGCCTTCCGGATGCGCTCGACGGAACCAACGCTGAACCCACGATGGAACGAGCCGGAGCAGGTCGCCGACTTTGCGGCGCGTGAGCCGGATCTCCGGCTGGTGTCGATCGTCGACGCGATGGAGGATCCCGGCTCGGTTCGATTCCTTGATCTCGGATGCGCAGCGGGGCGGAACACGGTTTTTCTCGCCGAGCGTGGATGCGACGTTCACGCGACGGATCTCTCCCGCCCGATGGTCGAGGAGACGACGCGAAGGCTTGCAACGACCGTGGGAAAAGCCGAGGCGCTCAGGAGGGTCCATCTTCTTCCGATGACGGATCTTTCCCGGTTCACGGATCGCTCCTTCGATTTCATCATCGCGCTCGGTATCTACCAGCAGGCGACGAGTCTCGAGGAATGGGACCTCGCGATTGGCGAGACCGCGCGTGTTCTCCGCCCCGGAGGGCTGCTTCTCGTCGCTCACTTCGGAGTCGGAACCGACCTGACCGGACGTCACGGCCATCCCATCGAATCTCCGAACGTCTACGAGATTCGCGAAGGGCACCCCAGTGTTCTCTTCGATGCGGCGGAGCTCGACGCGAGGCTCGCAGACCATGGGTTCGACCCGCTCGAGCCAACCGAGACAGTGACGAAACCGCACGAGGGCGGCGGCCAGCGGGTCACCCTGAACGCTTTCCATGTGCGGCGGACGGATCGCGAGCACCGCTGATCGAAAGGATCCTCGATGTGCGAACCCGACCCGGACGTTCCTGAACCCGAGCTCGCGCTACCGTACCACCGGGAGGGCGAGCCTCCGGCGAGCCGCGATTCTTGAACAGGCCACCTGAAACCCGCGCCGTTCCCAAGCCCCGGGAGGGCGAGGCGCCTGCCGAGCCGCACGGGAGAACGCCACCGTAAAGTCGCCTTAAACCGATCTTCCATCAGCCAACTCTCGATCTCTTCCCTGAACGAACATTCTGCCATCTCGCGACGGTGCGGCTCAGCAGGAGCTTCGCCCTCCCGGTGAAATGTTGCATCGCGCAAGCTCGTCCCGCGCCCCTGACGCCGTGAGAGCAAAGGACTGCCGGGCCGCACAATCCAAAGAGGTCGCTTGGCTGATCTTCCGTTGTTTCGTCCACCATGCGGGACCCGGTGCGTATTAGCGGGTAACGGAGGCCACACAGCCATGAACGGCAAGCTCAAAATCCTTCTGACGACGTCACTTCTGCTCTTCTCATTCGGACTCTTCGCGCAGGAGACCGAGACCCCCGCTCCCGAGACGACGACCACAACCGCGCCGGAGAGCCAGGACGCCCCGGCCCCCGAACAGCCCGAGCTTCGCAGCAGCTACGACATTCGGACCGAGCTCCACCAGATCCTGCGACGGAGTCCCCCGGCGCTGACCACCGTTCTCCAGCTCGATCCGACGCTGCTCTCGAATCCCGACTATCTTTCGACCTACCCACAGCTCGGAGCATTTCTCGAGCAGCACCCGGAGATCCGGCACGATCCGAAGTTCTACCTCGGCGACCCCACCCCCCCCCGCCCGGAAAGTCTCCTCGGGGAAGTGGTCGAGAGTCTGGCGATCATGGCGACGTTTCTCATCGTGGCACTCGCGATCGTGTGGCTGATCCGGACGATCATCGAGCAGCGGCGGTGGTCGCGGCTTTCCCGCACGCAGAGCGAGGTTCACAACAAGATCCTGGACCGGTTCACGACGAACGAGGAGCTGATCGCCTACGTCGGAACCCCGGCGGGACGAAAGTTTCTCGAGTCGGCACCCATCAACGTCCAATCGCAGGCGCCTAAGAATCTGCCGGTGACGCGCATTCTCTGGTCGGTTCAGCTCGGAGTCGTCATCGTCGCGGGCGCGATCGGACTGTCGGTCGTGAGCGGGCTCGGATTCGCCGCCGAGGAATCGCAGTCGCTTCTCGCAATGGGCGTCATTGCAGCCTGCCTCGGCGCTGGATTCATCGGCTCAGGCTTCCTCTCCCTCTATCTGTCGCGAAGGCTGGGCCTGTGGGAATCTACAGAGCCTTCCCCCGCGTCCTCGGAGCTCCTTTGACCCCGCAGCCCGACATGAGAAGATTCGAACGATGAGCATCCAACTGGCCTTGTCCGAACTCACTCTCTCCAGGGCGACCGACCGCGAAGAGACCGGCTTTGCCATGGATGAATCAGAATTCCGGGCGTTCTACGAACGAACCGCACGACCTCTCTGGGCATATCTGATGCGCACCACCGGAAGCCACGACCTCGCGGACGACCTGCTCCAGGAGGCCTACTTCCGATTCCTCCGGGCTGGTGCAACTCATCAGAATGAGTCGCACAGACGAAACTCTCTCTTCCAGATTGCGACGAACCTGATGCGTGATTCGGGACGCCGTTCGAGAAAGCGACAGCAGGTTTCGCTGTCGGATACCGCTGAATCGCAGGTGGAAGACCGGAAGACGGCTGACCTCGCCTCGAGCACCGAGTCCAGAACCGATCTCGCGCAGGCGATGGAGCAGCTCGATCCGATCCAGCGGCAGATTCTGTGGCTCGCCTACGTCCAGGGCGATTCGCACGACGAGATCGCCGCCGTGCTCGGGCTGCGAAGCATCAGCATCCGAACACTCCTCCTCCGCGCCCGGCGAAAGCTCGCCGGAATCCTCGGTGAGGATTACCGAATCCGCCGTTCGCTGGAGAGTGGATCATGAGCCGCCAGTGTGCGCGTGAAACGGATCTGCTGGACGCCCTGCAGGCGGGATACGTCACGACGGAGCTCTCGCATCATCTGGAGGAGTGCGCCGACTGCCGCGACCTCGAGGCGATCGCCGGCGCGCTTCTCGACGATCGGGCGACCACCCTGTCGGAAGCCCGGATCCCCTCCTCGGGAACGATGTGGTGGCGGATGCAGATCCGGCTTCGCGGCGATGCCGAGACCAGGACCCGCCGGGCACTCGTTTTCGGCCAGGGGATCACGCTTCTCGTCGCTGTAGGATTGATCGTGACCCTGCTCGGCGACTGGCTCCTCCCCGAGATCACCGCCATTTTCAGCGGGATCTCACTCACGACTCCGATCGTCACCCTCTCCGTGCTGGCCGTGCTCGCGCTGATCGCGGTGCCGGTCGCAGGCTGGATCGTCGTCCATCGGGACTGACGCCTTCCGCCGCCATACCAGGACTCCCAGCATCTCCGACGATATGATCTCCTTCGTCGCCGGTCTCGACAGCCGGTGGTCGATGCCCCGCTTGCAGTCGGGAGAGCGGTACCGCCATTGCAGAAGCGGGAAACTCGAAACTAAGGAGAAGAAAATGTCACTGAGATCCTCACTCGTGATTTCGATGATCGCCGTTCTGTCCATCGCGTGCGGCGAGAGCGAAGAAGTCGCTGATCCGATATCGTCGGTCATCCGGACGGAGCCGCCCGTCGATTTCGAGACGGCGGCAACGCTCTCCGAAGGATTCCAGACCCCCGAGTCGGTCCTGTACGACGCGGAACAGGATGTCTATTTCGTGAGCAACATCAACGGCTCCCCGCTCGAGACCGATGGCAACGGTTACATTTCCCGGATCGATGGGGACGACCGCGAGGTCCGGTCGAAGTGGATCGACGGAACGGCGGAAGGAGTCGCTCTCGATGCTCCGAAGGGGATGGCCATCATCGGTGATGAGCTCTGGGTCACCGACATCACGCGCATTCGAAGATTCGATAGGAGGTCGGGCGTTCCGGCCGGAGCGATCGAGATTCCGGGCGCCACATTCATGAACGATCTCGCCGCCGGACCGGACGACACGGCCTACGCGTCCGACAGCGGTATGAAACTCGGGGCGTCGGGGTTCGAATCAACGGGAACTGATGCCATCTACCGGATCTCCCCCGAGGGTGAGGTGAGCCAGGTCGTCGCCAGCACCGATCTGAACGGACCGAACGGTATCCTCGTGGACGGATCCAACGTCTGGGCAGTCAGCTTCAGCAGCAACGAGCTCTACCGCGTCGACGGAGGGTCGAAAGCGGACACCGTGACGCTCCCCTCCGGCGGACTCGACGGCATCGCTGCCACCCGGGATGGCCGCATCTTCGTCTCCTCCTGGGAAGGAGAGACGATCTACGAGCGGACTGGAGACGGAGAATTCGTCCCGCTGATCGAGAACCTGCAGTCACCCGCAGACATCGGATTCGACTCACGACGGGATCTGCTGCTGATTCCCCTCTTCGAGCTCAATCAGGTCGAGATCCGCCCGGTTTCAAACGGCTCGAGCGGAGCCGCTACCGCGACGACCACCGATACCCCTTCCTCGACGCAGTAAGCGCACAGCCGGCAGTTTGCGGCCACGTCATTCTGAGCCCGGCGAAGCGCGGGCGAAGAATCTGGGCGGGGGTTCGTGAGTCACCACTGACAGGCACTGATCACGCTGGTTCACGACCGCCCCCCAGATCCTTCACCGTCCTTCGGCGGTTCAGGATGAAACGACCACGAAATTGCGTGGACTTCGACCTTTTGCAGCGCTTCGCTTGGCCTGATGTCCCACCCTGCAAGGTCCCTCGCTTGCCCACCCGACCGCCCGCTCGGGACGACGTCGGTTTGAGCATGGGGTGCGGACTTTTGCGGGCTCCATTTTTCATTTCCGATCACCGGCGCGTAGCGTCGATCATTTGCTCAGGATGACGTGGGTTTGTTTGTGGCGAGAGCAAACGATCCGGCCCCACGTCACGTTGACTTACGACACCCGCTCTCGCGGTTAACGTGAACGCGCCGCAGGAGCATGTCCACAGTGCCTATCAATCGGTAACCCGACCGCTCTCCCTCCGATGACTCCCCGACTGGAAGATTGCGATGTAGCTTGGACCTGCCTGCTTTTTGACATCGGAGGGCGCCATGAAAAATTTTCTCGTAGCAGTCGTAGTCGTCGGTGCAATCGTCGGGTTCAAGGCCTACAGCTTCAATGAGTCCAGGAACGAGGTTCGAGAGCATCTGATCGAGATTTGCGAGGGCGACCGGCCATGCGAGGTCGTCGTCACCGATCATTTCGACACCTGCTTCGCTCAGAGCTCCACGGCTCCCGGACGTCGCCATGCGGGTAGCCTCGACGGGCCGGCCCTGGCGAAATGTCTCAACGAAAAAGCCGGTCAGGAGCTGTTCGTCTTCGACGAAGAGTAGCGCGCGAAAGCCCGGGGCAGGATTCGGGCTTCAGGCGGGAGAACCTTCTGCCCCGAGCGGAACCGGATGAGCTCGCTCCGCCCCGTCTGAAGCCCGGACCATGCCTCAGCACACGTTCGTGCGGCCGACCCCTCAGCGTGTCGGCGTTGGAAAGACGACGACGCTCTCGTGACCCTTGTCCGAAACCGAGGCCACTCCGAAGTAGTAGTTGTCGACGACGAGGTTCGTCATCTCCTTGGACGTTGCTTTCCCGACCCACGTCCAGTGATCCCATGTGGGAGAAGTCGTCAGCCGCCAGTAGACCTTGTAACCCGCCAGTCCCTCCCCTTCGCTAGCACTCCAGGCGAGCCGCGCGGAGGGCTCCACCGCGCCGGCGATCGTGACATTCGACGGAGGTGGCGGCGCCCAGGCGAGAGATGCCAGCGTGGCGACGTTGAGTGCGGTCAGCTTGCGCGCGTAATCGAAGTTGACGCCTTCGATCACGTCGCCGTACTCGATGCCATCCTCGGTTCTGAGATCCTGATGCTGCCGCGTGTAGTCCTCGTTGGTCTCCATGATCCGGACACCCGGAAAGCCGGCGTCGTTGAACGGGCGATGGTGACCTCCGCGCCCGAAACGGTCGAGCCGGTAGATCATCATCGTGTCGAGATCCGGGAAGTGACGATCCGCGATCGCGTCGACGTAGCGCGCGAGCTGTCGCGACGGGCTGTCCACTTCGCCGCCGAAGAATCGCATTCTCCGGAGCTCCTCTTCCGTGGTTCCCGCGGCGGGGCTTTCCGAGAAGACACGGGCGGTGGTGTTGTCGATGACTCCGTTGATGCCGGAGATGTTGCCGATCATGTCGTTGTTGAGTACAGCTTCGATCGTCCAACCCTCGGCTTTGGCGACCCGGGCCATCTCCCGTCCTCCGAAGAGTCCCTGTTCTTCGCCCGAGAGTCCGGCGAGGATGATCGACTTCGAGAAGCGATGCTTCGACAGCACTCGGGCAGCTTCGATCGCGCCCGCCATCCCGCTCGCGTTGTCGTTCGCTCCAGGGGAATCGGAAGTGCCGTCGAGCGGGTCGGTGACGCGCGAATCGATGTCGCCGCTCATGATCACGTAGCGGTCGGGAAATTCGGTGCCCCTCAGGATTGCGAAGACGTTCACGATCTCAGTCCGGTTGGGAATCCGCGGCTCACCTTCGACGAACGAGCTCTGCACGACCATCTCGAGACATCCTCCGCAGTCATTCGAGATTCGCCGGAACTCCGCCTCGATCCAGCGGCGCGCCGCTCCGATGCCACGTGTATCCGACTCCGTCTCGGAGAGGGTGTGCCGGGTCCCGAAGCTGACGAGCTTTTCGATGTCGGCCTCGATGCGCTCGGCCGACACGGCGCTGATCAGCTGCGCGATACGAGGGTCGACCTGGTCGGGGACCGGCTGCGCGAGGGTTGGAACGGTGGCGAGGAGCAGGAACGACAGGAGTGCGTGTCTCATCCCAACATCTTACCCCCGGCTTTCGCATTTCGGATGACCGTCGGGCGTCAGCCCTCGTCCGCTACGGCTAACCTTCGCGGCCTTGCCTGGCTCTCAGGACCGAAAGCCGAAATTCGCGGAGGGTTTTCCGGTTTGCTCGCGGGCAATGAATACGCGCCACGACCCGGAATCCCGTCGCGGAGTCCTCTTTGCCGCCGGGGCCTACGTCCTCTGGGGACTCCTTCCGGTCTACTGGAAAGCGCTCATCGCGGCGAGCCCGACCGAGATCCTCGCCCACCGAATGGTGTGGTCGCTCGTCTTCGTCGTTCTCATCCTGGCGGTCCGGCAAAATCTCGCCTGGCTCGGACCCGCGCTCCAAGACCGGAGAACGCTGCTCACCTTTTCCGTGTCCTCGGTGCTCCTCTCGGTCAACTGGGGGATCTACATCTGGGCCGTCAATACCGGGCACATCGTCGAGACCAGTCTCGGTTACTTCATCTCTCCCCTTCTGATCTCGCTCCTCGGGATGCTCTTTCTGCGGGAACGGTTGCGCCCTCTCCAGATCGGAGCGTTCGCGCTCGCACTCGTCGGCGTGCTCTGGCTGACCTTTTCGCACGGCGAGTTTCCCTGGATCGCACTCTCGCTCGCGGGGACCTGGGGGGTGTACGGCCTGATCCGGAAGACCGCTTCGCTCGGCTCGCTTCAGGGACTGACCGTCGAGACCCTCGTGGTACTCCCGTTCGCGATCCTCTATCTCCTCTACCTCGAATATGTCGGAGTCGGAACCTTCGGCCATCTGGGGGCCGGTTTCACGCTGCTTCTGGTGTCGGTCGGGATCGCCACCGCTACGCCGCTTCTCCTTTTCGCTTCGGCGGCCAGACGCGTCACCCTGACGACCGTCGGTCTGATGCAGTACATCGCACCGACGATCCAGTTTCTGATCGGCACGCTGGTGTACGGCGAGGTCGTATCGCAGTCGAAGCTGCTCGGATTCGTATTCGTCTGGACGGGACTCCTGATCTATTCAGTCGAAGCCGTCTATCAGTCGACCAGGATCGCGGGCGTGGGTCAGGCTACCCCGGCGGAGTGAGAAAAGAAGAGTGAAGAGTGAAGAGTGAAGAGTGAAGAGTGAAGAGTGAAGAGTGAAGAGTGAAGAGTGAAGAGTGAAGAGTGAAGAGTGAAGAGTGAAGAGTGAAGAGTGAAGAGTGAAGAGTGAAGAGT
>JAHWKK010000031.1 GCA_019347945.1 Acidobacteriota bacterium
GGGTCGCGACACCCTTGCCCCAATGCTCCTTGCCGATCCAGTAGCCGACGAGGCGGACACCGTCCTGGGGCCAGCTCCCGATGTTGCCCGCGACCTGGCCGTCGAGGAGGATCGTTCGCGTGACCGCTGCAGGGTTGCCGAGGATCTTTGTCGCCCAATGGGCGTCGAAGGCTGCGCGGTCGCGGGCGGCGAAGGCGGCCATGCGCGTGGCGTCGGCATCGAGTTGTTGCTCGTAGAAGATGGGAAGGTCGTTGGGATCGACGTCGCGGAGTCGTACTTCGTTACTCATTTGCCTACACCCGGCCAGCCTGTCGGTCCATCTGTCTCTTTTCCCTTAGTGATGTGCGAAACAGACAAGGTAAGTTGGGTAAGTTGGGGTCAAACCTCGAATCTTAACTTAACGCGCACCGAATCGCCTCGATCGACCGGCGGAACTCATGGTCGCTCCCCTCGAGTTGCTCGCACTTTTGGATCATCTTCGAGACTGCGGGCTCGGAGACTCCGAGGTACTCCGCAATCATTCGATGAGTCAATCCGCAGTCGCGATAGGCGAGTTGCGCGAATGCTTTGCGCCCCGGCCGACGGTTCTTCCGGCGCAGGCCCTGCGGCGTCTCGTCAAACTCCCTGAGCACGAGCTCGATCACGTGATCCAGAGTCGGTCGTACGATCTCGAGTTGAGCTCGGGGATGTTCCCGGCTTCTCGCTTCGGACGACACGATCGTTTGCATCATCTCGCAAAACGCTTCCCCTCCCAGATAGATCTGACCGATGAGCATCTCCCACGGCTTGTACGACGCTCCTCTGGCATCGGCCACGAATCGCCTGTAGCTCTCGCGCGACTGGCCGCTGTCGCCAGTGCCGAAATTCGAGAGCGTACTCTGCGTCTCGAGCCAGGAGGGCGTCTTCGTCAGCCCGGCAGTCGCGCGGTAATTGCTCCACTGCCAGTCGCCCGCATATTTGACGGCGTGGCAGCGTACCGGGTTCAGAACGATATACCGCGTCAGCTCCAGTAAATGCGATTCCCGCTCAACCAGGATGCTCTTGAACCGCCCCTGAAAGAGATGCCCGACCCGATCATGACGCGTGTTGAACCACATCGCATAGGTCTCATTCAACCGCTTCATCCCGGGCGAGAGACCGATCTCGGGTGTCTCGATCAGCAGGTGATAGTGGTTCGACATCAGAACCCACGCATGAAGGATCCAGCGCCGAAGCGTTACTACCTCTTCGAGAATTTTCAGGAATCGCCGCCGATCCCTGTCATCGCGATAGATGACACGCCGCTCATTGCCGCGCGAGGTGATGTGGTGGATCGCGCCAGGAAAGTCGATTCTGAGCTGGCGGGACAAACGAGCGCCGGATGAAGGCCAAATCGTTGCCGGGTGACCGAGTGGAGCGTGATCGTACCTCGGAGCGCCGCGCCGGGCAACCCCGGTAAGTTATGTTTCAAGGTGCGACCCCAACTTCCCGGACGGCAGAGTCCCCACGACCGTACTCGGGAGTGTTAGCCATTCGTCCCCCCCCGGCTGCGTTGGTACTCAGGATTCTACAACGCCCTCACGAGAATCGATTCGAGCGACAGCCCGCGAAGGTGTGACCCTATTTTCGGCGCCCCAAATGATCATCTGGGCACCGGGACGATGCGTCCTTCGAAAGCGGCGCGCAGTAGCGAGACGAGCCGCCGCCCGCAGTCGAGACCGGGGTCGAGCGTCGGGTCATAGATCGTGAGCTGGAGACCGATCGCCTTGGGACTCGCCACGAGCGCCGCGAGCAGCGTAGCGAGTTGCTCGATGTCGGGACCAGCGGGCTCCGGCGAGTCCACGGCGATCATCACCTCGGGCGACAGCACGTCGGCGTCGACATGGATCCAGAAGCCATCCACTCCCGGCGCCGCGACGCGCGCGAGCATCTGCGCCGCAAGCGCGCCGAGCCCCACAGCATCGAGCGGCATCGGGAGATCGAGGATCTCCGACTCGGCGAGCGCCTCGTGGCCGTACCAGAGACCATCGGCGTCATCGCGGCGGCCGACCAGGGCGATATCGCCTGCCCGAACGAGCGGACGCTCTGAGTCCAGGGTCGCGAGCGGCGAGCTGCCGCGGCCTATCGCCAGGGCGAGGTCCATGCTGGCGGCCGATCCCGTTGCCGAGTCGGCGGGAGTCGCGAAATCGGCGTGCGCGTCGATGTATGCGAGTCCGACGCGGTGCTGGCCGGCGCGGCGCGCGCCGAGGAGGCTGCCGAGGACGTTGCTGCAGTCGCCACCAATCACGATGGGGAAGCCGCCTTCGGAAAGCACTGTCGCCACGCGCTCGGCGAGCAGATGCGAGTATCGCACGAGTTCAGGCTCGTTGCGCACGCCACCGGGCGGGCGTACGAAATCGCGGTAAGGCTCCGGAAGCACGTCGCCGGCGTCGCGGGCGCCGAGTGCGGCCCCGAGCCCGAGTTGTCGCAGCGTGGCCGGCGCGCGATCGACATGGCGCATGGTGCCATCGTCGTACGGCTTGATGCCGAGGCTGCTGGCCGCGCCGATCAAGGTCAGGTGTCGCGTCATGCGTTCAGTACCCACAACTTGATGCCATGACTCTACAAGAGCCTTCGGAATTCCTCCGGAGTGAATCCCGCATCCTTTGCGATACTACCCGTCGTATGGGTGGTCACAGCGTTATGGCGGGGAATGGTGACGATGCGCGTCCCGTCGGAACATGACGATTGCCTGCCTTGACGTACCACTCGGAAATTAGCTTTCTCGAGAGCAGCGACGGCACGCAGGTGGTTGATTCGGGCGCGGCCGCAAAGAATCTCCGCCGAAACCATACCTGGAGCTGGACCGTATGCAGCGGCAGGCACAGCAATCATGGAAAGCCACGAAGACCTCACAACGGCTTCATCGATGCCGATCGTCCTCGAAATCCTTTCAGAAGCGACACATACGGATAAACGTCATATCCGTATGATGTGGAACCGAATGCTCCGCAGCACCATCATCTTTCTGATCGCTTCGCTGGCGGCTCTCCCGAGCTTCGGGGAACCGGTCTCCACCCCGCACGTCACCGCTGAGCTGCTCCTCGGCGGCAGTCACGTACGTCCCGGCGAGGAGTTCCGCGTGGGGCTGCACCTCCGGATGAAGGAGGGGTGGCACACCTACTGGAAGCATCCGGGAGACTCGGGCGAGCCCACCACCATCGACTGGGTTCTTCCGGATGGCTTCACCGCAGGACCGATCCTCTGGCCGCAGCCGCAGCGGATCTCCATGGAACCGCTCACGACCTACGGCTATGAAGGCGACGTTCTTCTCATGGTGCCGATGCGGGCTCCGGCTACGGTCGTCGCGGGAAGCAGCGCTTCGATTACCGCCAATGTCTACTGGATGGTCTGCGAGGAGATCTGCATCCCCGAGGAAGTAACCCTCGGCATCGACGTACCGGTCGCGGCCGAGCCCTCCACCCCCGGTGCGTCCGCAACTCTGTTCGACCGCAGCACCGCCACCCTCCCGGTCCCCTCCGATGGGTGGCAAATCCGAGCCGCCGAACAGGACGACCGCATCATCCTCCGGGCCCGGCCTCCGGAGGGATTCCGCATCGAGCAGCCGGGGATCAGCTTTTTCGCCGCGACCGGTCCGCTCATCGAATACAGCGCACCCCAGCCGGTCTCCCTCCGCGACGGTGAGCTCACCATCGAGCTCACGAGGTCACCCTACGCGGCGGACGACCTCCGGCGACTCTCCGGAGTGCTCCACGCCCCCGCCGGCTGGGTTCCGGGAGGGCCGGTGGCGGTCGAGATCGACGCGCCAATCGATGCGGCTTTCGCGATTGCTCCAGTGACCTCCGCGCGTCCGCCGCTCACACTTCTGATTGCTCTCGGCCTGGCCTTCCTCGGAGGAATGGTCCTCAACCTGATGCCGTGCGTGTTCCCGGTCGTCTCGCTCAAGATCCTCGCGTTCATGCAGCACTCGGGGGACGAGCCCAGGCGCGTGCGGCTCCACGGCCTTTCTTTCGCCTGCGGAGTGCTCCTCGCGTTCTGGATCCTGGCAGGACTTCTTCTCGCGCTTCGCGCCGCCGGCGAAGAGATCGGCTGGGGTTTTCAACTGCAGTCCCCCGCGTTCGTCGCAGCCATGGCGTTCCTCCTGTTCGGCCTCGGACTTTCGCTTTCCGGCGTGATGGATATCGGTACCTCGCTGACGAGAATCGGCGGCGCCGCGGCGGGACGAGCGGGTTACCGCACCAGTGGGCTGAACGGGATGCTGGCGACGGTGGTCGCCACTCCGTGCACGGCCCCCTTCATGGGAGCGGCACTCGGCTTCGCCCTCACTCAGTCGGCCCTGGCCGCACTCCTGATCTTCACCGCGCTCGGCGCCGGAATGGCGGCTCCGTACGTTGCCCTGTCCCTCTGGCCGGCGCTGCTCCGCTTTCTGCCGCGGCCTGGACAGTGGATGGTTCGGTTCAAACAGCTGATGGCGTTTCCACTGTTCGCTACCGTAGCCTGGCTGGTGTGGGTCTTCGGCCACCAGACCGGCGTTGACGGCATCCTCCGGCTTCTTCTCGGACTGACTCTGGTCGGAGCAGCAGCCTGGGTATGGGGCTCCTGGTCGACTCTCGATGCATCATCCCGCACCACGGCCACGGCTCGCAGCGTCGCCGTCGCCCTGCTCGCTTCCGGATTCATGCTGAGCGTGACTGCGGAGCCGGTCAGCAGCGAAGTGAACGCCGCAGGAGTGCTGCAGGACGGCTCGGATGTGCAGTGGGAGCCGTGGTCGGAAGAGCGCGTTGCGGAACTGCGTGCCGAAGGACGCCCGGTGTTCATCAACTTCACCGCCGCGTGGTGTCTGACCTGTAAGGTGAACGAACGCGTCGCCTTCAGCTCCGCCGGGGTGAGCAGAATTGTCGGCGAACGCAACATCGCCATGCTGAAGGCCGACTGGACCAACCGCGATGATGCCATCACACGCGCGCTCAGCTCGTTCGGCAGGTCGGGCGTCCCGCTGTACGTCGTCTACGAGGCCGATCCATCTGCCCCGCCCCGTCTACTTCCCGAGATCCTCAGTCCGGGGATGCTCATAGAGACGTTTTCCCAATTCCAATGACGATTCACGAGGAGGTTTCATGAAGAAGTTCTACGGCAGCATCGGAATGGCGGCGGTCGCGCTGCTGATGGCAGTCATGGTGGTGGCGTGCGCGGAGGAAGCGACAGCATCGTTCGATGGCCCAGCACCGGAGGTCGGCAAGGCGGCTCCGGGCTTCAGCGTCGCGGACACCAACGGTCAGACGCATTCTCTCGACCAGTACCGCGGCAAATGGGTGGTTCTCGAGTGGCTGAATCACGGCTGCCCCTACGTAAAGAACCACTATGACACCGGAACGATGCAGGCGCTGCAGAAGAAGTACGCGGCTCAGGATGTGGTCTGGCTCTCGATCGTCTCCTCGGCGCCGGGCAAGCAGGGGCATTACTCGAATGAGCGCGCCAACGAGCTGACGCAAGAAAAGAATGCGTCACCTCATGCCGTGCTCGTCGACTCATCAGGGACGATCGGCAGGGCCTACCACGCACGCACGACTCCGCACATGTTCGTGATCAATCCCGAGGGGAACATCGTTTACATGGGCGCAATCGATGACACGCCGACTACGAATGCCGACCGCCTGAAGACGGCCCGTCCGCTCGTCGACATCGCGCTCCAGGAGGCGATGGCAGGCAAGCCGGTCAGCGTTCCGGCGAGTCAGCCGTACGGCTGCAACGTCAAATACTGAGATTTGAGCTCGAGCAATCACAATCCACGAGGAGGGTTCATGAACAAGTTCTATCGCAGCATCGGAATGGCGGCGGTCGCGCTGATGATGGCAGGCACGTTGATGGCGGCACCGGAGATCGGCAAGGCAGCTCCGGGCTTCAGCGTCACGGACACCAACGGCGAGACGCATTCTCTCGACGAGTACCGCGACAAATGGGTGGTTCTCGAGTGGCTGAATCACGACTGCCCCTACGTGCGGAAGCACTACGACAACGGAGTGATGCAGGCGCTGCAGAAGAAGTACGCCGACCAGGGTGTCGTCTGGCTCTCGGTCGTCTCCTCGGCGCCCGGCAAGCAGGGCCATTTTCCGAATGAGCGCGCCAACGAGCTGACGAAAGAAAAGAAGGCGGTACCTCATGCCGTGCTCGTCGACTCAGCAGGCACGGTCGGGAGGGCCTACGCCGCACGCACGACTCCGCACATGTTCGTGATCAATCCGGAGGGCAACGTCGTCTACATGGGCGGGATCGATGACAAACCGACTGCACGTGCCGCCGACCTGAAGACGGCCCGCCCGCACGTCGACATCGCGCTTCAGGAGGCGATGGCAGGCAAGCCGGTCAGCGTACCGACGAGTCAGCCGTACGGCTGCACAGTGAAGTATTGAGACGCGCAATCTAGCGGAGTTGACAGAAGAGTGGACGAAAGGAGTGGACGACTGAGTGGACGGTGGTGGCGGGTCCACTCTCTTGTCCACTCTTCCGTCCAGTAACCATCCACGGGGTCATTTTCGATCGATTGATTGCGCCGTCGCGTCGTGCTAGCGTTCGCGACCGGTCGCTCCGCGAATGGATCCGCGCTTAACATCCCGAACCAGTGTCAAGAAGTCCGGCGGAGCCGGCTGTGGCTGCATCCTTCCGCCGCTGATCGGACTCGGCATCGCGGCCTGGCTCCTTCCGGGACTGGATTCGTAATCCGACGGCCGATACGATACCCCCCGAGATCATTTTCGCGGCGTTCATCGTTCTGGTCTCGATCTCGATCGGTTACAACCTGAGACTTCGCCATCGCAGGGCGCGAGCTGCCGCGGTGTCTGCAGCGGGGCCGGTCGAGTCGATCACCGGAAGCGCTTCCAGCCAGCGGGGCCCAAAGAACATCGGGCGGATCGTCTTTGGGATCTTTCTGCTCTTCGGGCTCGGCTTCATGATTCCGTTCGGCTTCATGTTCTGGGGGCTGATCGACAGCAGCAACTGGGAAGAAACTCGATGCACCGTGACCTCCAGCGAAGTCGGCGTGCACTCCGGTAGCGACGGCAGCACTTACAGCATCGACATCCGGTATCGCTACGAGTGGAACGGGGAGGAGTACTCGGGCGATCGATATCATTTCTCCTCGTTCGGCTCGAGCAGCGGCTACCAGGGTAAGGCCGATGTCGTGGAGCGTTACCCGGTCGGGTCCGAGACTCCCTGCTGGGTGGATCCGAACGATCCGGAGAAATCAGTACTCGCTCGGAAGGTCGGCTGGGAAGCGCTCTTCGTCCTCCTGCCACTCGTTTTCGTCGTCATCGGCCTCCTCGGAGTGCTCGGCTCGTTCGGCGCCATCGGCAAAAAGCTTCATACCCAGCGGCGCGCCGACTGGCTGCCGGGCTCGGACGATGAGGAGCAGGCTCCTCCGACGAGCGCGCTCGAGCGGGAGCGCTTCATGCCGAACTCGACGGAAACCGGAAGCGATCCGAACGTGCTCGAGGCGAAGACGAGCCCGAAGGGGCGATTCATCGGGTCGCTCTTCGCCGCGATCCTCTGGAACGGGATCGTCTGGCCGATCATCTACTTCGCAATCATCGCCGGAGACGAGCGCGAGGGATGCCTGATCGTGTTCATGGGCATTTTCGCCCTCGTGGGGCTTGTGATCCTCCTCTCTGTTCCGTACTACGCGCTGGCGTTGGCGAACCCGCGGATCACGATGCGGCTGGGGGGTCCGCTGGTCCTCGGCGGGAGCACCTCGCTCGCCTGGAGTTTCAACGGAAAGGCGGACCGGATCCGCAAGCTGATCGTGAAGCTCGAAGGACGGGAGGAAGCGCGTTATCGAAGAGGCACCAATACCCACACCGACAGAAGCACCTTCTTCGAGCATGTCATCATCGAGCAGACGAACAATCTCGCGATCGCCTCGGGGCAGGCCACGATCGATGTTCCGGAGGGAACGATGCACAGCTTCGATGGAGCGAACAACCGAATCGTCTGGTTGCTGTCGGTTCAGGGTGACGTCCCCCGCTGGCCCGACGTGAGCGAAGAGTTTGAGCTGACGGTCCGACCGAAGGGGATGGTTTGATGGACAGCATCCGAGTCGATGTCGACGGGCAGACGGCGCTCGAGCCGGGAAGCGAGATTTCGGGGTCGGTTCACTGGAGCCTCGCCTCCGCTCCGAGGTCGGTGCACACGCGCCTGTTCTGGTATACGGAGGGGAAGGGAGATCGGGATCTCTCGATCATCGAGGAGGCGACTGTCGCCGGGAGCTCACCATCCGGCGAGACTCCGTTTCGCTTCGTGCTGCCGCCGGGACCGTACAGCTTTTCCGGTGAGCTGATCTCGCTGATCTGGGCGATCGAAGCCGTGGCGGAACCGTCCGGTGCAACCGGAAGGGTCGAGCTCACGGTCGGGCCAGGGGGTCGTGAAGCGCGGATCGACAAGATGGAAGGCCGGGAGGACGTGAGTTGAACGCCGAGCGACGAAGAACCGCCGGCGACGCCTCGACCTGCTGAAAAATGCGAGCTCGGGACAATCCATTAGCCGCGGGACGTTTCGACCGGGTGCGCTATCGCTTTCCCGACGGTCATTCGATGGAGGAGCTTCTCGCGCGGCTCCGCGCGCGGAAGATGCGAGGAGCGCTGGTCGGCGGCGAGGGGAGAGGAAAGTCGACGCTTCTCGGCGAGATCGGTGACCTTCTGATCGACGAAGGCTATTCGGTCTTGCGCATCACACTCCACCTCGGTGAGTCACGTCTCCCGAGGAAACTCGCCGGAAAGCTCGCGACGGCAGACGGGCGAACGGCCGTGCTCGTCGACGGCGCGGAACAGCTGTCGCTCAGCTCGTGGCTCCGGCTGAGGGTGAGCGTCCGAAACGCCGGTGTTCTTCTGATCACGTCTCACCGGGAAGGGCTGCTCCCGACGATCCTTCACTGCGGAACCTCACCGGAGCTGCTCGAGGGAATCCTCGACGAGCTCGCGCCCGACCGCCCCGCCGATTTCCCCTCCGCGGAGCACCTGTGGCGAAAACACCGGGGCGACCTGCGCCAGGCACTCTTTGAAACCTACGACGCGTGGGCGAGGCTGTGAGGGAGGTCCTGCCGAGCTTTGAAGCGGAGTGGACAGAGGAGTGGACGGAAGAGTGGACAAGACAGTGGACCGCCACCCCTGTCCATTCAGTCGGCCACTCTTCACTCTTCAACCCCGCGGATCCTGCGGGAGAACTCGGGATCGTCCGCGAACCGCTCCGCGGCTTCATTGATTCTGAACCGCTCGCGGATCATCTCCCGCGAAAGGTCCGTATCGATCAGGCCCAGCTCCAAGGCGAGCTCGTCGGAGTGTCCCGGCAGGATCACGCCGCGCTGGAGGCGCGGCACCCGTCCGGGGGCGATCGTGTTGACGTGTGACACGAGATTCGTCGTGCAGGTATTCGTGAGCGTGTTGTAGTGCTCGGGCTCGGCGGCGAGTTGATTCGCACGGCCGAGCATGTCGAGAAACATCGCGCGCGCCCGATCGGGTGTCGTGCGGATAGGGTAGAGGAAGACGTCGTTGCGGCGGTGATTCGCGCGAAGTCCGATCAGGTCGCGCTCGTCGGCGACGACGTACATGAGCTCGTACTGTCGCAGCAGTCCTCGGAATGGTGAGAACGACTCCCCCTGCTCCTTCCGGATCTCGACCGAGATCGCGACGTATTCGTCGTTCTCGAAGCCGAAGCTGACGAAGGTGTGCGCCAATGCGCCCCAGCCGCCGAAGGGCTCCACGACGAACCAGACGGTCTCTAGCTCGCGGAGATCATAGGTGCGCTGTTCCCAGCGCGGCGTGAGGTCTGTCTCCGACTTGTAATCGAAGTTCCGGACGTTGCGGATGGTGACGAGCGGATCGTCGACGACTGCCGTCGCCAGCCGCGACTGATCGATGGTCCAGTCGCGATCATTTGACGGCCGCACGATCGCCGCGAACCCCAACCACACCAGGAGCAGCGTAACCACCGTTCCTGCCACCCATTGAATCCATCGTCGCATCGCCCGGGTATCTTAGGCTCGGTCCGGAGTAGGAGGCCTAACGCCCAGGCGTAAGAGGTGCGGAGCTCACGTACATGGCGCACTCGGACTGCCTGGCAGCGCTCGGCAACGAATCGGACGGCTGGGAGCGCCGGTCAGCCTGCGGGGGAAAGCGCGCTCTTGGCCGCATCCACGGCTGGTATGCGGGCCCATACCGCGGCGAGGGCGAATCCGAAGACGAGGTGAACCACGCCCCACAGGATCGAGGTGATCGCCACTCCCGCGAGGTTGGGAAAGAACGCTACTGCCAAACCGACAGCCAGTGCGACGTTCTGAAACGCGACCTCCAGTGTCACCGCGCGGCGGTCGCCGGCCACAAGGCCGGAAACCCGGGCGAGAGACCAGCCCAGCACCGCCGCGACGGCGAACGTGAATAGAACCGGAGGCAGCGCGGAATTGGCGAACGCGCCGAGCACCTTGATGTTGCCCAACAGCAGGATCGCCACCACAATGGCGAACACGCCCCCGGCGACGCGGCGCGACCACAGGCGAATCCTGTTCGCCGTCCCGGGCCGCCTGGCGCGAATGAGCATTCCGGCTGCCACCGGCACGATCAACATGATGAGCAGCACCATGACCACCCGCTTGGGATCAATCTCGATTCTTTGGAGGACGGCCCTGGTGGCGGGATTCATCGCCGCCCAGAATCCGAACAGCAGCGGCGTGGCCACGATGCTGAACAGCGTCGAAACCGCCGTCATGCTGACCGACGTGGCCACACTGCCGCGCGCCACGCCGGTAAGGTAGTTCGACAGCGCCCCGGCTGGGCAACAGGCCACGAGCAGCAGGCCGAGCGCGATGCTCGGCGTGTCGGCCATCATGCGGCCGAATCCGTAAGCGACACCGGGCAGGATAATGAACTGCGCGACGAGTCCGATAAGCGGCGCCCTGGGGCTTCTGAGGATACGGCGGAACTGCTCCCACGTCAGGTCCAGCGCCACGGCGAACACGAGAAAGCCCACCATGACCGCGACGGCGATGCCGACTGTCGGGCTGAAATTGAATGACGCCTGATCGATGTCCATGACTCACGAGACGGCGCTGGCCTCCAGATTGGCGCCGTTTATTTTTGTTTCGACTTCCTCGATCTGAATGTCGGACAGTAGCGCTCCGACACTCCCGCCGCCAGCGGCTCGTCGAGGTCCACGTCATTGCGGCTCCTCTGCGCCCCCCAGGAGAACACGTTCTCGAAGAGCGGAAGCCACCGGTCGTTTCGCACCATCTCGAGAAAATGGACCTCATGCTCTTTCTCGCGGAGACCCATCTCATGAAGGATCTCGTCGTGCGCCTCGATGCCGAGGTCGTGGAAGTAGCGGATCATGATGTAGTACTCGCAGACGTTTCCACTCTCGAGTCGGCCGGCGAAGTAGTAGGGCATGAAGCGACCGATCACGTGGCAGGCCAGTCCGATGGTCCGTCCGATGAGCTCATACTTGATCTCGAGCCACCGCGAGATTGGAACGTCGTACCTCGCCATGATCCGGAGGACGTTCTCTCGATGATCCCACTCGTCCTGCTCGATTCGTCGGACGGCGGCCTTCTCCAATGGATCCCGAAGCGAGGCAGCGTGGCCGACGTACGCGAGCGAAGCCGCCTTCTCCGCCGAGTAAGCCGTCTGGAGTGAGCGGACGAGTTGGGGATGATCGAGTTTCATTGGCGTTTACCAAGTTTATCCTGAGACATGGGCAACACTCGCCCCCATCAAACCGCCACATGTAAGTTGGGGTCAAACCTCGAACCGCCACATGTAAGTTGGGGTCAAACCTCGAATCCTAACTTAACGCGGACCGGATCGCCTGGATCGAGGTGAGGGTCACACCTTCGTTTTTCGACTCGACCCTCATTGCTGCCTCGCAGGCATCCTACTCCTCGTGGAGAGATGTGACTAAAGTTTCCATTCCAGGGAGAAAAGCGATCCAGAAAACGACAGTCTCGGATGCTGGTGTGATCGGTGGTCCGAAGATGCAGAAGGCGAGATCCTTCGCGGCGCTCAGAATGACAGTTAGAGAGTGTAGAGGGTCACACCTTCATTCCGAGCGCAGCGAGGCATCTCGGTTCCCTTCCCCTGATCCGGTAGCGCGCGCCGGCCCGTAAGCGGGCATAATGCCGCTCGTCCCATTCCCAAGGAGGAGTGCTTGATGAAGGAGCATCTGCCCGAGTACTTCGCGGAGTTTGCCGGCACCGCGATCATGATGGCCATCGGCACCGGAGCCATCGTCTTCATGTGGTCCGAAGGCTCGATGATGACGGAGCTGATCCCTTCAGAAGCCCTGCGGCGCCTCGCCACCGGAGTGCTCTTCGCGGGCGGGGCGACGCTGGTGGTGATCTCGCGCCTGGGGCAACGCAGTGGCGGGCACCTGAATCCGGCGATGACGCTTGCCTTCTGGTGGAAGGGACAGGTGGCACCGCCCGACCTGTTCGCTTACGCCGGCGCGCAGATCGCCGGCGCGCTCCTGGGCGTGTGGATCGTCGCGATGGTGGGCGGCGCCGCGGCCGAGAGCGTGCAGTGGGGCATTACCCTTCCGGGCGCCGGCTACTCGGTGCCCGAGGCGTTCCTCGCCGAGGCGGTCATCACCTTCCTGCTGGTCTTCCTGGTGCTTTTCTGCGTGAGCAACCAGCGCTTTGCCGCCGCCACCCCGTTCCTCGCCGGCGCGCTGGTCGCATTCCTCGTCTGGGTGGAGGCGCCGATCTCCGGCACGGGCTTGAATCCGGCGCGCAGCTTCGCGCCGGCGCTGGTGAGCGCAAGGTTCGAGCATCACTGGCTCTACTGGATCGCACCGGCGGTGGGCGCCATCGCAGCGGTGGTCCTTTTCGCCCGGACGGTCGACACGGCCGAGCGCCCCGGCTGCGCCAAGCTGTTCCACACGGAGCGCTACCGGTGCATCTTCCTGCAGTGCGCCTACGAAGTATTTCCCGCCGGGCGCGTGGTGATGCGCGAAGGCGAGCAGGCCGTGTTCGCGTATGTCATCGAAGAAGGCGAGCTCGAGGTGCGCAAGCGCGCCGAGGACGGCAGCGAGCGCGTGCTCTCGCGGCTCGGCCCGGGAGAATGGGCCGGCGAGCTCGGAATGCTCCTGCGCCTGCCGCGCTCGGCCACGGTGGTCGCGTCGCGCGACTCACGTCTGCGCATGGTGACCGAGCAGAACTTCAAGCACGTGATCGCCGAGCACCCGACGGAGACCGAGCGGCTCCTGCGCCAGCTCGCGAAGCGCCTGCACGAGACGAGCGCGCAGCTGGTCCTCTAGAGGCTGCCTCAAGCGGCCGCGGCCACCCGGAAAAGGTGCGCAGCGTGCCCGTCCAGGCGAACGAAGAGCCCGTTCGCCTCGAGGTCGCCGCGTTCGCGCTCGTAGTACCGGTCGTCCAGCGCATCGACGAAGTGGAAGCGCGCGCCGGCGGGAAGCTGGGCGCCAACCGGCAGGCGCCCCTGCGCCGCCGCGGCCGACATGTTGACGACGACCAGTGCGTATCCGTCGTCAAGGCGCCAGCTCCAGGCGAGAAGCTGCTCGTGGCTGCGGTCGCTGTCGGGCGCGGCGTGCACGAGCGACCAGGTCCCGGCATGAAACAGCGCATCGTCGGTCGCGTGCAGCACGCGTTCGTAGACCGCACGCAGCGCGAGATCGGCCGACTCGGCGCGCGCCGCATTGAGCGGCATGGGCAGATGCACCGAGCGGCCTTCGAACTGGCCCTGGTGGAAAAAGCGCAGCCCCGGCAGCGTGGCGATGAGCGCCGCCAGGCCGGGAAGGCGCGCACGTCCATAGGCTTCCGCCGCGCGGTGTTCGTCGTGGTTTTCCAGGAAGCGCGCGAGCTTCGATTGGTAGGCGATGTCCGCCGAAAGGTGGGCGCGAAGCTCGTGCGCATTTCCGGCACGCAGCCGGTCGTACAGGCGCTTGTCGTAGGTGAAGTCGAAACCCAGGTCCTGGAGCGTGCCTTCCATGTCCCAGTACACCTCGGCCATCCACAGGAAGTCCTGCGGCAGGGCGGCGATCGCGGCTGGCCAGAACTCGTCCGCCGGCGGTGGGCCACTGAGCAGCCGACCCCAGGTGCGCGCGAACACGTCGTTCAGCACCAGCATCGCCATGTCGCAGCGCACCCCGTCGCAATGCCGGGCCACGGAGCGCAGCACCTCCAGCATCGCCGCGCGCGCTGCCGGTTCGAAGTAGTTCACCTGGGCCGTATCGGTCCACGGCGCGAAGTAGGGATCGCGCCCGCGGGCGACGAAGTACGGCGAGCGCCCGGCCGGCTCCACGAGGATGAATGACGCGGGATTGCGCTGGTAGTCGGCCTGGCTGCCGCCGACGAAATACTCCGGATGGGAGTCGATCCAAGGATGGTCCGGGCCGAGGTGGTTGGGTACGAAATCGAGGATGAGTCGCATGCCACGGGCGTTGAGCTTCGCGCGAACCGCGTCCAGGGCTGCCCAGTCGCCGATGCGCGGGTCCGGGGCGTACTCCGTGATCGAGAAAGGCGAGCCGACCACCGCCTCGAGCGTCCATCCGGGAAATGCGCGGTCGAAGTGGCGAAAGTTCGCCGCGTCGGTACGGAAATGGCGCCGTCCGGCGATGCTTCGCTTCCATACGCCGAGCAGGTACACGAAATCGAAGCCGAGCCCCGCCAGGTGATCCCATTCGGCGTCAGGTACGTCAGCGAGCGTGAACGGGCGACCGGCTGCCGCGCCGAGCTCTTCGAGCCACGCCCAGGTGTTGATCTGGTACAGGTGCGGATGAAGTCGCCACGGCTTGGGGCGGGTCGGGGACATCGCGCTCGCGCTCCTTGTCCGGTTGTATTTCCGAGAGTTGCGGTCGACACGCTATCATGCGTGCCACAACAGGCCCCAAAGGAGAGCGATGGCATCCCGTGAAAAGCAGCGGTTGGAAGAAATGCGCGGCGGCGGCGAGGACTGGCACAAGTGGGGACCGTACCTGAGCGAGCGCTCGTGGGGCACGGTGCGCGAGGACTACAGCGCCGAGGGGAACGCCTGGACGCATTTCACCCACGATATGGCGCGCTCCAAGGCCTACCGCTGGGGCGAGGACGGCCTTGCCGGCATCTGCGACCGCTACCAGATCCTGTGCTTTTCGCTCGGCCTCTGGAACGGGCGCGACCCGATCCTGAAGGAGCGCGCGTTCGGCCTGGTGCCGGCCGAGGGCAACCATGGAGAGGACCTGAAGGAGTACTACTTCTACCTGGATTCCACGCCCACGCACAGCTACATGAAGTACCTCTACAAGTATCCGCAGGCGGAATATCCCTACGGCTGGCTGGTGTCCGAGAACGGCCGGCGCGCCGGCTCGGGGCCCGAATTCGAGCTGCTCGACACCGGGGTCTTTGACGACAACCGCTACTTCGACGTATTCGTCGAGTACGCGAAGGCCGGCCCCGATGACCTGTGCGTACGAATCGAGGCGTTCAATCGCGGACCGGTCGCGGCTACGCTGCACCTGGTGCCGCAGCTGTGGTTTCGCAACATCTGGTCCTGGGGTGAGGTGCCGAAGCGCCGGCCGGTGATCGCCGCGGGCGCGCCCACGGAGGGCATGGTGAGCGTCGTCGCGGACGACAGCGATGCCGATGGACTGGACAACCTGCCTTTCCAGTACAAACTCGGCAAGCGCGTGCTTTCCGGCGAGGCCGATGGCGAGCCGCTCTTCACCGACAACGAGACCAACACGCGCCGGCTCTACGGCTCCGAGGACGGGCCACGGCACACGAAGGACGCGTTCCACCGGTTCATCGTGAACGCGGAGCGCGAAGCCGTGAACCCGGAGCACCGCGGCACCAAGGCCGCGCTCCACTACATCCGCGACGTGCCGGCGGGCGGCTCCACCGTCCTGCGCCTGCGACTCTCCTCCGGCGCCGGGGCCCCGGCCATTGCCGCCGAGGTGGACCGGATCGTGACGCAGCGGCGCACCGAAGCCGACGCGTTCTACGCGGCCATCCACCCGCATGGAGCGAGCGAGGACGAAAAGCGCGTGCAGCGCCAGGCCTTCGCGGGCCTCATGTGGAGCAAGCAGAACTACCTGTTCGACGTGGCCAAGTGGCTCGAGGGCGACAACCCGAAGATGCCGCCCCCTGCCTCGCGCAAGCACGGCCGCAACAAGCACTGGAAGCACCTCAATTCCATGCGCGTGCTCTCGATGCCCGACAAATGGGAGTATCCCTGGTTCGCGGCGTGGGACCTCGCCTTCCATACGGTGGCGATCTGCCTCATCGATCCGGACTTCGCCAAGGAGCAGCTCTGGTTCATGCTGTTCGAGCAGTTCCAGCACCCCAACGGGCAGATCCCGGCCTACGAGTGGGAGTTTTCCGACCTCAACCCGCCGGTGCATCCCTGGGCCGTCTGGCGCGTCTACAACATGGACCGCATCCGCTCGGGCAAGGCGGATCGCGTCTTCCTGGAAAAGTGCTTCCAGAAGCTGCTCATCAACTTCGCCTGGTGGATCAACAAGGTGGACTCGTCCGGCAACAACATCTTCGAGGGCGGCTTCCTCGGGCTCGACAACATCACGCTGTTCGACCGCTCCGAGAAGCTCCCCGGGGGGGCAGTCCTCGAGCAATCCGACGCCACCGGCTGGATGGGCCTCTTCTGCCTGAACATGATGCGCATCGCGCTCGAGCTCGCGCGCGAGAACAAGACCTACGAAGGGCTCGCGACCAAGTTCTTCCAGCACTACATCTACGTGGGTGCCGCCATGAAGCACATGGGCGGGCGCAACTACAACCTGTGGGACGAGGAGGACGGCTTCTTCTATGACGTGCTGCGCTATCCGGATGGCAACTTCCAGAAGCTGCGCGTGCGCTCCATGGTGGGCCTCATCCCGCTCTACGCGGTCGAGCGGCTCGAGACCGACTGGGTGGCGCAGTTCCCGGAGTTCAAGAGCAGCCTCGACTGGTTCATGAACAACCGCCGCGACCTCACGCAGCATTGCGTGAGCCGCATCCCGGGCGCGGCCGGCGAGACGCTCGCCCTTACGATCGTCGACCAGAAGCAGCTCGGACGCATGCTCAAGTGGCTGGCCGATCCGGAGGAGTTTCTCTCCGATTACGGCCTGCGCAGCCTCTCGAAGGCCCACGGCCGCAACCCCTTCGTGCTCGGCGATGCCACGGTGGCCTACGAGCCCGGGGAGGCCGACTGCAAGATCAAGGGCGGGAACTCGAACTGGCGAGGACCCATCTGGTTCCCGACCGCCTTCCTGATGATCGAGTCGCTGCGCAAGCTCGGCAAGGCCTACGGCGACCAGTTCGAAATCGAGGATCCCTCGGGCCGGGTGTGGACCATCGGCGAGCTCGCCAGGACCCACGCCGACCGCCTCATCAGCATCTTCGTGCGCGACGCGAATGGCGAGCGCCCGCTGTACGGCTCGATCGCGAGGTTCCAGAACGATCCGCACTGGCGCGATTACCTGCAGTTCCACGAGTACTTCCACGGCGACACAGGCGTGGGGCTGGGCGCGGCGCACCAGACCGGCTGGACCGGGCTCGTCGCCTCGCTCATCGACGAATGGCGCGACGAGCAACCGGCGCAGGCCACGAAGGCAAACCAGAAGAAACAGAAGAAACAGAAGAAACAGAAGAAAACAGTGGAGGAAGTGCAATGACCTACCAACCCCTCGTGGGCCAGAAGGCGCTCGTGACCGGAGCAAGCTCGGGCATCGGCGCGGGCGTGGCGCTGGCACTCGCCCAGGCCGGCGCCGAAGTCGTCGTGAATTACTCCTCGAGCCTTGCGGGCGCCGAGAAAGTCGTGGACGAGATCACCGCATCCGGCGGCAAGGCCTTCGCGGTGAAAGCGGACATTTCCCAGGAAGCCGACGTGAAGGCCATGTTCGACGAGACGATCGCGAAGCTCGGCACCATCGACATCCTGGTGAACAACGCCGGGTTACAGCAGGACGCGGCCTTCACCGACATGACGCTCGCCCAGTGGAACCGGGTGATCAGCATCAACCTCACCGGCATGTTCCTGTGCTCGCAGCTCGCGGTGCGGGAGTTCGTGCGCCGTGGCCAGAAGTCGTATTCCAGGGCGCTCGGCAAGATCATCTGCATGTCCTCCGTGCACGAGGTCATTCCCTGGGCCGGGCATGTGAACTATGCGGCCTCCAAGGGCGGGGTCAAGCTCTTCATGCAATCCCTCGCTCAGGAAGTGGCCCCCCTCAAGATCCGGGTGAATTCGATCGGTCCGGGCGCGATCGCGACACCGATCAACCGTGCCGCCTGGGAGACGCCCGAGGCGCTGACCAAGCTCCTCGAGCTGATTCCCTACGGACGTATCGGCCTGCCGGACGACATCGGCAAGGCAGCGGTGTGGCTCGCCTCCGACGACTCAGATTACGTGAACGGCCAGACGATCTTCGTCGACGGCGGCATGACGCTTTACCCGGAATTCGCGGACGGCGGCTGACACGCGACCGTGCAAGGACCGCGATGGCCATGACCATGCCGCATCCGGAGAATTGATCGACCTTCGGCTTTCCCTGCCTCCAGGCTCAAAAAAAGCGGGGCCACGTCTTTGATTTTCGGCGCACGGGCCGACGATCGGAGGTGAGGGTCACACCTTCGTTTTTCGACTCGACCCTCATTCTGCCTCGCAGGCATCCTACTCTTCGTGGAGAGTTGTGACGAAAGTTTCCATTCCAGGGAGAAAAGCGATCCAGAAAAACGAAGGTGTGACCCCCCTATAGGTGGTCGACGCAGCACTGCAACGCCTGGTTAGCGCGCTACTTCAACCTCGGGAGGACTTCCGTGCTCCTCGAGGTACTCTCTGAGCCTGGTTGACGACGGCGGAATCCTTGAAGACCTTCGCCAGGTCGGAGTCGAGCAAGATCACGTTCGTACCGCGCTGGTACTCGTCGTAAAACTTGCCTCGTTCGCCACCGCGAAGGTCATACTCGTCTCTCATCTCGTCACGATCAGGCTTCTCAGTCATCTTCATTACACCCTTCGTTCGCGTCTCGGTTTTGGGGTCAGGTCTTCGGTTTTCGGTCGATTCCACCGATCGTAGAATCCAGCACCCAACTAGGGCAAACTTTCTACTCCTCGTAGGCCACACAAAAAACAAAGACCTGACCCCAGAGGTCAGCTCACGGCGTGAGGTCTGTCTCCGACTTGTAATCGAAGTTCCGGACGTTGCGGATGGTGACGAGCGGATCGTCGACGACTGCCGTCGCCAGCCGCGACTGATCGATGGTCCAGTCGCGATCATTTGACGGCCGCACGATCGCCGCGAACCCCAACCACACCAGGAGCAGCGTAACCACCGTTCCCGCCACCCATCGAATCCATCGTCGCATCGCCCGGGTATCTTAGGCTCGGTCCGGAGTAGGAGGCCTAACGCCCAGGCGTAAGAGGTGCGGAGCTCACGCACATGGCGCACTCGGACTGCCTGGCAGCGCTCGGCAACGAATCGGACGGCTGGGAGCGCCGGTCAGCCTGCGGGGGAAAGCGCGCTCTTGGCCGCATCCACGGCTGGTATGCGGGCCCATACCGCGGCGAGGGCGAATCCGAAGACGAGGTGAACCACGCCCCACAGGATCGAGGTGATCGCCACTCCCGCGAGGTTGGGAAAGAACGCTACTGCCAAACCGACAGCCAGTGCGACGTTCTGAAACGCGACCTCCAGTGTCACCGCGCGGCGGTCGCCGGCCACAAGGCCGGAAACCCGGGCGAGAGACCAGCCCAGCACCGCCGCGACGGCGAACGTGAATAGAACCGGAGGCAGCGCGGAATTGGCGAACGCGCCGAGCACCTTGATGTTGCCCAACAGCAGGATCGCCACCACAATGGCGAACACGCCCCCGGCGACGCGGCGCGACCACAGGCGAATCCTGTTCGCCGTCCCGGGCCGCCTGGCGCGAATGAGCATTCCGGCTGCCACCGGCACGATCAACATGATGAGCAGCACCATGACCACCCGCTTGGGATCAATCTCGATTCTTTGGAGGACGGCCCTGGTGGCGGGATTCATCGCCGCCCAGAATCCGAACAGCAGCGGCGTGGCCACGATGCTGAACAGCGTCGAAACCGCCGTCATGCTGACCGACGTGGCCACACTGCCGCGCGCCACGCCGGTAAGGTAGTTCGACAGCGCCCCGGCTGGGCAACAGGCCACGAGCAGCAGGCCGAGCGCGATGCTCGGCGTGTCGGCCATCATGCGGCCGAATCCGTAAGCGACACCGGGCAGGATAATGAACTGCGCGACGAGTCCGATAAGCGGCGCCCTGGGGCTTCTGAGGATACGGCGGAACTGCTCCCACGTCAGGTCCAGCGCCACGGCGAACACGAGAAAGCCCACCATGACCGCGACGGCGATGCCGGCTGTCGGGCTGAAATTGAATGACGCCTGATCGATGTCCATGGCAGACTCTCCCTTCCGTCAAGCGGCCATGCCGTTACACAGCGCTTTCTTTGCGCCCCAACATGCAGTGGGCGCCGAACCGCACGGCGTCGTTGCGACCGGTGCGGGTTTCGGTGAAGCCGGCCTGGCGGAACGCGGCTTCGAGATCGGCAAGCTCGTGAAGATGAAAACCGTCCGTCGCAGCCGGCTTGAAGCGCATGAAGTTCTCCCGAATCGGGAACGTCACCGCCGCCAGCCCGCCGGGCTTGAGAACCCGGTGCATTTCTTTGAAGACCGCGCCCGGATCGGCAATCACGTATGCCGTGGCGACAGTGCACGCCTTGTCGAACGTTCCATCGTCGAACGGCAATGCGCCGCCGGAGGCTTGATGCAGCGCCACCCGCCCTTCCGCGATGGCTTGGGCGTTCTTCTTTGATGCCATCTCGATTGCCGTCTTCGAGATTTCGGCGCCAGCCACGTGGCCGTTGGATGCCCGTTCCGCAAGCAGCCCGATGTTCGCGCCATTGCCGAAGCCGACCTCCAGAACGTGGTCATTGGGCTGCACGTCCATCAGGTCCGCCGTCCAGCGAGCGTGCTCAATGGTTTTTGGAGTCATCCAGCGAAACAACGCCTTGCCGAGTACTCCCTTGGGATGTTGCAACTGCTTGCCGATCACACGGAATAGGCCCATGGGCCACCTCACTTGGTCGAGTGTCGCAGGTCACGAATGTCGCAACCATAGTCACTTTCGTGTGGTGGGGCAACCGGGCATTTGTCCATCGTCTGACAGGCAGGTGCGCTCTGGACAGGGCGCTCGCCCGCTCAGCAAAAAGCGGGTAAGTCGGGGTCAAACCTCGAATCTCAACTTAACGCGGAACCGGATCGCCTCGATCGACCGGCGGAACCCACGGTCGCTCCACTTGAGCTGCTCGCACTTCCGGGGTCATCTCGAGACTGCGGGCTCGGCGGGATAAATGAGTGCCGGATGAAGGCCAGATCGTTGCCCGGTGACCGAGTGGAGCGCGATCGTACCTCGGAGCGCCGCGTCGGTAAGTTATGTTTCAAGGTGCGACCCCAACTTCACCAACGAGATTGATGAACTGCCTCCCCGAACTACGACAGAACTCACAGCCTTTGTAAACGAGAGGAAGGGATCAGCCGTAGCCTCGAAAGGTTATCGGTTGTGGGAGTTTTTCGTCCCTCTTCACGACGCGCAAGTTCGGCCCTCACGATTCGTGGAAACAGAGAAATTCGGCATCGCAACAATCTCCACACTCCGATACATCGATATCGAGAGTAGAGACCATAGCGAGCTGATTGAGCTCGCCTTCGAGATGATGGAGAAGGACATCGAATACGTCGTCAAGGTCTTCCATCCTCCCAGACGCAATACGTTGGAGAAGCTCGACGCAGCCAGCGGGTAAGTTGGGGTCAAACCTCGAATCTCAACTTAACGCCCACCGGATCGCCTCGATCGACCGGCGGAACCCACGGTCGCTCCGCCCGAGATGCCCGCACTTCTGGATCATCTCGAGACTGCGGGCTCGGCGGGAAAACGAGCGGCGGATGAAGGCCAAATCGTTGCCCGGTGACCGAGTGGAGCGCGATCCTACCTCGGAGCGCCGCGTCCACTAAGTTACGTTTCAAGGTGCGACCCCAACTTCGTCCTCATCTTAGTTCGGCCAGTAGAGCGTCGTTTCATGAGTGACATCGTCCGTTGCGCTGATGAGAGCCCAAAGGCGCCGTCCTTCAGGTACGGAGCGAATCTCCACCTGAAGCAACCCACCCTCGTCTACGTCAGAGAACGCTTCCGACCTGAATGTCAGCTGCGCGTAATTTGGATATGACGGGACGTGCGCAAAGCAGCATTCGGAAGGAATAGTCGCGAGCTCCAGCGTTTGTTCGAGCAAGAGGCGCGCGGTTCCGAGCGTCTGCACGCGGACGACCACCTGGGTAGAAGGTTGGATGTCAGGTTCATAAACGCGCACAGTGAGCCGGGCTCGCTTCGACACCGGAATTCCCATCACGGTGACGGACGTCGTCCTAAAGTCCGGCTCGCGAACAACCGGAATCATCGTCCTGTTAGCTGCAGTCGGACCGAGCACATACGCTGAAAAGAAAATATCCCCTGAGTAAGCCTTGTCCACAAAAACAAGACGCGCGGGGACCGCGCGATGAACGTTTGCCGTGTGCGCCGGTGGATAACCAAACATGCGGAGCCCAGTCACGACTTTTGGCCGCACGGTCGAACGTTCTGGAATCGGCGCGATGAACCAGACATTCGGAATGACCTCAACGTCATCCTCGGAATCGTTGAAGACCCATAGCTCGCTCTGCCAGCGTGATCCTCCCGCGCCCCCAACTATGGTGGGGATAAATATCGGAACGAGCACGCGCTCGAACCGTGCAGCGAGCTCGTCCGGACTCGGACCGTAACCGTGATCCGCAAGAGTCGCGTGGGAGAAGAGGAAAATCGTGAAAACGAGGAGGGATCGCGTGACTACTCGCATATTGGTATTACGGCACCGGCGCCACGATCGTCTATACACCAACTAACGGCTCTGCATTCAGCGGGCAGGTAGGCCACCGAAACGCTTGAGATCGGAGCCCAGGTGCAGTGCCGACTAATTGAATAAATTGAACACTTTAATGCGCAAATTGATCCTATCAATGCCTGAAACGTCCGAGGTTTCAGCGCGATCGTCCGGTGAACGCTGCGGGTTCCGCTCATGCTTCCGGCGGACGTTCGCCGACCTCGACGATCAGAGAGCCGGGGCGTTGCGGGGGGTCGGGATGTGGGATCAGTCCGAGGATCGCGCCGCTGATGAATCCCCCGAGATGCGCCGCATTGTCGATTCCGGCCCAGGTGAATCCGAAAACGACGTTGAGACCCGCCCACATGAGCAGCATCTCGAACAGTCCGGCGGTCCGGCGTCCGCGCCAGTAAGGCGACCGCCGGATTCCCGTGATCAGCGCTCCGAGCAGACCGAAGATTGCGCCGCTCGCTCCAGCCGTGACGGACTGTGTGAAGAAGAAACTCGAGAGCGAAGCGACCAGAGCGGTTATGAAAAAGATCGCGAGCATCCGGCTCGAGCTGAACATCACTTCGTAGAGCATGCCGAGCTGGTAGAGAGCCCAGAGATTGAAGACGAGATGGAGAAGGCCGACGTGGACCAGGACGATCGTGAAGAGCCGCCACCACTCACCCGCCTCCAGCGCACCGGGGTAGAGCGCGCCCGCCCGAATCAGCGCCGGGGTATCGGCGGTGGTGAGGGCGAAGAGCGGAACGCCCACGATGACCTCGTGAATGAACCCGAGGACGATCAGAAAGATCAGCGCTCGCGTGACGGGCGCCGCTGGCTTGATGCGCACCTGCCGGGTTCCCTGGGGGTCTGTTGAATCTGGTCCGTTCAGATCTTCCTCCGCTTCAGCATTTTCGATGTGATTCTCATGGCAGCGTGAGCGATGCCGGGTGCGATCTCGCTGAGCTTCATGAATCCTGCCGCCAGCGCCGGGAGCACCATTCGCCGCCGTCCCGTCTCGAGAAGACCAACCGCCGCCCGCCCGACGCGCCCGGCGTTCATGACCGGAACCAGTCGCGACGCCGCGGGGATCGACGCTCGGTCCTTATCGTCGAACAGAGCCGTTTCGGTCGTCGCCGGGCAGAGAAGCGATATCGTGACGCCGGTTCCGTGCAGCTCGTCTCGAATCGACTCGGCAAATCCGTTCAACGCGTGCTTACTCGCCGCGTATGCCGACATGCCGGCATTTCCCATGATTCCGAGGATCGACGAGACGAAGACGATCGCGCCTCGCTTCCGCGCGAGCATACCGGGAAGCACCGCCTGGGCGCACCAGACAGCTCCGAGGTAGTTGGTCCGCATCATCCCTTCGATGTCCTCCGGGTCGAGTGAGACCGCCGGTCCGAGCGTTCCCCAGCCGGCCGAGCAGACCAGACCGTCGACCGGCCCGAGTGATCTCTCGATTCGTTCTGCCAGCCGGATGCATTCCTCGCGATCGGTCACGTCGAGCTCGAATCCTTCTGCCCGTGCTCCGATCTCCCGGCATCGTTCCGCGACCTCGTCGACGAGCTCACGCCGCCTTGCAGCGATCGCGACCGCGGCGCCCCGATGGGCGAGCTCGACGGCGGCCGCCCGGCCGATGCCGCTGCTCGCGCCCGTGACCAGAATCACCGAACCTTCCAGCTTCATGACGCGCAAAGGATATAGGAGGGGGGAGGGTTGGAGGTTTGGGGTTTGAGGTTGGAGGTTGGAGGAGTGCGGTCCAATAAGGCAGAGGCCGGGCACGGGCGCGGGCACGGGCACGGGCGCGAGAAAGATCTCGAAGAATGCGTCGCTCGAGGGGCTGGTCAGGTTGATTCGCGACCGCCCCCCAGATCCTTCGCCGGCTCCTAATGAAACATCCGTTCGCGAGGCCCGCCCGTGCCCGTGCCCCTGCCCGCGCCCGTGCCCGGCCTCTTCATCGGACCCAGCGCTACGCGTCATGGTCACTTTTCCGGGCTTCATTCCCGATCCGATGGGGCCTTCTGGCCTCGGTCACTTGCTCAGGATGACGATTGCTTGGATGTGACGGGAACAAAAGCGCGAACGGTTTCAGATGCTGGCGAACTGGTCCGCGAGAGCTTCGATCGACGCCGTGTCGGCGCGCGTTCGGCGTGTGAGAAACCTCCCGGCTTTCGGTGAAGACACGATCGAGAGAAGCGCGTTCATCATCCCGGGTCGCTCGAGCATCGCCGCGACCAGGCGGCTCCAGCGGAAGCGAGAATGAAACGCTCGCGAAAAGGTTCGATCCCACGCGTCCCGGCCTCGATCATCGCGTTCGGAGAGAAGATGAAGGGCGAGCAGAAGCCCCGACTGCAAGCCGATGGTCATCCCGTTACCCGCCAACGGATCGACGAGCCCCGCCGCATCACCGATCATGAGCGTGCCCTCGTGCTCCGCTTTCCTCGCCGTGAAGATGACCGGATCGGACGACACGAATTCTCCGGACGGCTCGGGGTGCTGGTCGAAGAGCGATCGAAGGGCGTCGGATTCCCCGCGAAGCGATTCGACCACGGCGTCCCAGCCACCTCTGCTCGTCCGGAGCCGGTTCTGATGAACGAGCCCGCAGATATTGATCTGGCCTCTTTCGACCGGCGAGGTCCCGAGATAACCGTCGCGGAACGAGTAGAGGCGCACTTCCTCGTTGTCGGCCGCGTCGACGTAGTGCCGTTTGAATCCGAAAAACCGGCGCCGGGTCTCCTTCGCGAAAGATCGCTTCATCTGGAGATCCATCCGGCCCCATCGGCCCCAGGCTCCGACGATCATTCCGGCCTCGATTCTCATCTCCCCCTCGCTGCCGGACGCGATGATAAAGGGCGTCGGACCCGATGACTCGATGCGGGAAACCGTGACTCCGGTCATGCCTCGCACACCAAGGATGACCGCTCGCTCGAACAGCATCCGATCGAGAGAGAGCCGGGAGATGCCCCGCGCGGTGCCGGGAAGATCGAAGGAGTACTCTCGTCGTCCCGCAATGACACGACATGTTCGAACCGGACGGGCACCGGCGGCATCGAGCGCTCCCGAAAGGCCGAGAAGGTCGAGAACCGGCCCGGCGTCCCAGGAGAGAAACTCACCGCAGATCTTGTCGCGCGGAAATGTGTCGCGCTCGACGAGGGTCACGTCGACGCCCTTCGAGGCGAGAAGTGCCGCAGCCGTCGATCCGGCCGGTCCGCCGCCGACGACCGCAACCTCGGTTTTGATCGTCGTCACGAGCCGGATCTCGCGACCAATCCGATGCGATACGGAAAGATCCGGACGACGCTGGCCCGAGCTCCAATGCTGCTCGCGACGCTCATCGCCTCTTCGACGGTGTAGCCGCGAGCGACGGAGGTCGGAGCGTCGAATCGAGTGATCCGTCCGATGAGTCGCAGCGCTCCGAGAAGCCGGGTGAAGAGCCATGGGACGATGTGGCGACGCGTATCCGAGACGATTGCGGCTTGCCGCGCCACCCGCAGCGCTTCTGTGAGAATTCGAGCATTCTGGCTCTCGTCGAAATGATGAAAGAGGTGGGAGGAGGTCACGACGTCGACCGAGCCGTCGAGGAAGGGGAGTCGGAAGGCATTCCCGACGACGCGGAGGATCGGATTTTTCGAGCCGAGCTTTCTGCCGTACAGAAGGTGCTCGATCCGGAGATCGAGACCGATTCGCATCTGCACGTCGTTGAGTGAATCGATCAGATCGGAGGTCCCCGACCCGAGATCGAGAACGCTGGCAGGGCGGGGCGCCGCGATGCGAACGGTTTTGCGAAATGCTCTGACTCCGCCGGCCAGCGAATTGAATTTCCGGAGATCGCGGAGCGATCGTTCGACGTCCTCGACCGGCTGGCCTTCCTGATCGAGAAGCTCCGGTGTATCGACTCTCTGCGAGAGGAACATCGCTCAGATTTTCCTGAGAACGAGAGCGGCGTTCTTCGATCCGAACGCGATCGTGTTGCAGAGTGCGACGTCGACCCGCGCCGGCCGGGAGGCGAGGGGGACGTAATCGAGGTCGCATTCCGGGTCGGGGTTCTCGAGATTGATCGTCGGAGGAAGGATGCCCTCTGTCAGCGCCAGCAGCGTTGCGGCAACCCCGGCCGATCCGCAGGCACCCTGCGGATGCCCGATCATCGACTTGGTCGCCGAGCCCGCGAGAGATCCGGCATGATCGCCGAACGCACGCTTGACCGCGCGGGTCTCGGCCCGGTCGTTGAGCTCGGTCGAGGTACCGTGATAGTTGATGTACCCGACTTGCTCGGGGGAGACGCCGGCATCTTCCATCGCGAGCTCCATCGCGCGGGCGGGCTCTTCGCCGGACTCGTCCAGCCGGACTCGGTGGTACGCGTCGCAGGTGGAACCGTAGCCGGCGAGCTCGGCATAGATGTGCGCGCCTCGCGCACGCGCCGACTCCTCCTTTTCGAGAACGAACATCCAGGAGCCTTCACCGAGGACGAAGCCGTCGCGTTCGGCATCGAACGGCCTCGAGGCCCGCTCCGGCTCGTCGTTGAATCGGGTGGAAACGATCTTCATCATGCCGAAGCCCGTCATGACCCCCTCGGTAATCGTCGTGTCGACGCCCCCGACGACGATCTGGTCGGCGAGGCCGAGCCTCAGGCTGTTCAGGGCGTAACCGAGTGCATCGGTGGAAGAGGTACAGCCGGTGGAGATCACGTGGGAGAAACCGTGAAGGTCGTGAATCATGGAGATCTCCGAGGAGATCGTTCCGATCGTTCCGGAGGGGACGGAGTAGACGGACGCCTTTCGCTCCTTCCCCGCGTACCAAAGCTCGTACATCCGCTCGCTGAACTCGATCGCGCCGCCTCCGGTACCGAGCATGACCGCGACCCGCCGTTTGGCTTCGAGATCGAGCTCTTTCGGATCGAGCTTCGCGTCCTCGAGCGCCTCGGCGGTCGCAGCCAGCACCATCGGAACTGCTCGGGAGACATGCCGGAGCTGTTTGGGATCGAACCAGTCACCCGGATTGAAATCGCGCACTTCGCCGGCGATGCGTGAGGTGAGCCCGGAGGGGTCGAAGGAGCTGATCCTGGCCACGCCGCTCGTTCCGGCAGTCAGCGACTCGAACCATTTCTGCCGCCCGATCCCGATCGGACTGACGACGCCCATACCGGAGATCACGAACCTCGTCATCGGGTGGTTCCGAGGATCGCCGACAGAACGGGCGGAACGTCGGTGAAGTCTTCGAAGAAGAAATCCGGCTCTTCCGCTCGGAGGTTCTCAGCCGAAGTCTTTCCGGTCGCGACGGCGATGGAAGTCGCCGAGTGGGGTTTACCGCAGCGGACGTCGTGAATCGAGTCGCCGATGATGACGACATCTCTCGGTTCGAATCGATGTCCCGTGCAATCGGCTGCACGCGAGATCGCGATCGGCGGAAGATCGGAACGGCGGGGGGAATCCGAGCCGAACGCCCCGAAGCTGAAAAAACGTTCGAGCTTCCCGGATGCCAGCTTGGTTCTGGCGCCACCTTCGACGTTGCCGGTAAGAAGCCCAGTTGTGATGCCGGGCTGTTTCTCCAGCTCGGTGAGGAGATGCTCGACCCCTTCGACGACCTCGACTGGGGTCCGTGTGATGCGCTCCTGAAGCTCGCTGAGGTAACGAGGCCAGAGCTCGGCGATGCGACTGTCGATCTGGTCGGTCGTGAGTCCGCTGTTCTTCAGAACCATGTGAGTGATCTCCGGGTCGGTTCGACCGGAAAAGTCGTAGTGGTCGAGCGGAGGGGTGCAGTCGAAGACCATCCGAAGCGCGGATGCGAATGCATCTCGCGCTGCGCCACGATCCCGTATGAGTGTCCCGTCGATGTCGAATAACGCGAGCCGCTGGGGCAAGGTTGGCCTCCGCGGCGCGATGATACAGGAGTGGAAACCGCGGGAGCTCAGATCTCGAAGAGGAACTGGTCGGGGCCGATCCGTTCCTGAAGCTCGGTCTCGATCTCCCGCCGGTGCTTCCATTCGGTCTCCGCCATCTCGTTCGCAATGTTGCGGATTTCTTTTTCGGTCGCCCGCTCCGACAGAAATCGATACTGCGCCTCGGAATTGCGCTCATGCTCCATGGCGAACTTCAGCGCCCTGACCGGGTCGAACTTCTGCACTCCGGGTGGGATCGTCATCGAAGACTCTTCCATCGGTGGTGGAGGCTTGTCGAAAAGCTCCTTGTAACGCCTCTCGAGCTGCGCCCGATGGATGAGCTCTCGATCGGCCAGCGCCGTCAGAACGTTTTTCGTTTCGGCGTCAGGGGCGAGCGAGGCCATGTCCTTGTAGAGCCGACGGGTGTCGAGCTCGGACTGGATGGCTTCCAGCAGGATCTCTTCAACAGTCTTCATCGTGTGGTCGGGCGGCATCATACCGAAAAGCGGAAGCGTTGCGCATTGACGTTGCAAAGGCGAAACGTCCAGGAGGTTCGACCGCCATGAGATGGAGAGGAAGGCAGACCAGCAGCAACGTCGAGGACCGGCGCGGAATGGGCCCGGCACTGATCGGGGGAGGAGGGGTCGGTGCTCTCGTCATCGCCCTTCTCGTGATCTTTCTGGGAGGCGATCCTTCGGACGTCGTCCAGTCGATGCCCACTCAGTCGGTCGACCCGAACGATCCCGAACAACAGGAAGCGGCGCAACGGGTCGGGGTGGTTCTGAAGGACACCGAGGACGTCTGGAATCAGCTGCTCCCGGCTGAAACGGGACAGGCCTACGTCGAGCCGAAGCTGGTCCTCTTCTCCGGAGCGGTGGAGTCGGCCTGCGGAACGGCGAGCTCGGCAGTCGGCCCGTTCTACTGTCCGCTCGACTCGAATGTTTACATCGATCTCAGTTTCTATCAGCAGCTCGAGCAGCGATTCGGTGCTCCAGGCGATTTCGCGGAGGCCTACGTCGTGGCGCACGAGGTCGGTCATCACGTTCAGAATCTGCTGGGCATCGCCGGGCAGGTGCAGCAGATGAGGCAGCAGAGCTCGCAGGAGGAGGGGAACGCTCTGCAGGTCAGAATGGAACTGCAGGCGGACTGTCTCGCCGGGGTCTGGGCGTATCACGCCAATCAGATGAATCAGATTCTCGAGCCGGGTGACATCGAGGAAGCGCTGAATGCCGCGAGCGCGATCGGTGATGACACGCTTCAGCGCCGATCCCAGGGACACATCGTGCCCGAGTCGTTCACGCACGGCACGTCCGCGCAGAGATCCCAGTGGTTCCGCGCCGGATTCAACTCGGGCGACGTGGACCAGTGCGATACATTCGGCGCGGGGGCGATATGAGCACGAAGGTTCGTCACGAAGAGAACGCTCATCGTTTCGTCCTCGACCTCGGCAAAGAGGAAGCCGTTCTCAACTATCGGATGGACGGCGAGGACATCATGAATCTCACTTACACGGAAGTTCCCAAAGGCCACGAAGGAGAGGGAATCGGTTCGCAGCTCGCCGAGGCTGCAGTCGAGCTGGCACGGTCGAAAGAGCTGAATGTCCGGCCGACGTGTGGATTCGTCCGGTCGTGGCTGGAAAAGCATCCCGAGCACTCCGATCTGATCGTGTCATGAGAAGAAGGAGAAAGAGCCGGAAGCATTCGAAGCGGCGGCGAGCTCTCGCTCTGCTCGGCGCGGCGGTCGTGGCCGGTGGAGCCGTGGCGGAGCTTCGTTGCCGATTCTCCGGCGGAGCATGGAAAGGACCGGAGTCGGATCACTTCGACGGCCAGCGATTCCGAAACCTCGATCCGGTAACACACTCCGGGCTTGCATTCCTCCGATGGCAGGCGAGGCGTGAAAGAGGCGAATGGCCGGGCTGGCGGGAAGTTGCGCCCGGACCGGCTCCGCCACCGGAAGTCGCGGAACGATCGACGCGCGTCACCTGGATCAATCATGCGACGGCACTCATTCAGATCGATGGCATCAACATCCTGACCGATCCGATCTGGTCGTATCGGTGCAGCCCCGTCGAATGGGCGGGGCCGCGCAGACACCGATCGCCCGGAATCAACTTCGGCGATCTGCCGAGAATCGACGTCGTGTTCATCTCCCACGATCATTACGATCATCTCGACATCGGTACGCTTCGTCGCCTGGAAGCACGACACAAGCCACGCTTTCTCGCGGGCCTCGGGAACCGCGGGCTGCTGGCAGAAGCTGGCTTCGATGTCCGCGTCACCGAGATGGACTGGTGGGACTCGGTCGAAATCGGAGGCGCACGGCTCCATTTCGTTCCGGCGCGGCACTTTTCGGCGCGGGGAATCTGCGATCGGGATCGGACGCTGTGGGGAGGCCTCTTCGTCAGCGGGAGCGGAGCGAGTGTTTACTTCGCCGGCGATACCGGTTTCGGCTCTCACTTCGAGCAGATACGCGACCGGTTCGGATCTCCCTCGATCGCGCTGCTGCCGATCGGCGCATTCCGGCCACGGTGGTTCATGAGCCCCGTTCACCTCGACCCGGAAGACGCGATCAAAGCGCACCGGATCCTCGGAGCAGAACGGTCGATACCGATTCACTGGGGAACCTTTCCCCTCGGTGACGACGGAGAGCGCGAAGCGGTCGAGCTGCTCGGGCGGCTCGTCGAGAAAGAGGGCGGGAACGGCTGGACGATTCTCGAAATGGGTGAAGCGATCGAAGCGGACACCGCGTTCGAGGTGGCCGGCTGAGCGGAGAATTGAAATGGTGCGAGCTGAGGGACTCGAACCCCCGACCCCCTGCTTGTAAGGCAGATGCTCTAACCAGCTGAGCTAAGCTCGCACGTCCGGGCTCAACCACTGCGCGGACGGAGGTATTCTCTTCGATTGGCGTCCGATTTGAACGCCGGTGACCTCCATGAGAAGAACCCACCTGATCGTCACGGCGCTCGTTCTCACCGCAGGCAACTTCACCTACAACCCGGCCGATACCGTCGAGCCGACAGGCGAAGCGGCGAGCGACAACCTGGGCCTTTCGCTGCCGGATGGTTTCCGAATCGAGGTCTGGTCCAGCGAGGTACCCGGCGCCCGGTCGCTCGCCAGCGCGCCCGACGGCACGATCTTCGTCGGAACCAGGAGGGAAGGGAACGTCTACGCGGTTCGTGACACCGACGGGGATGGGACGGCGGATCGTGTCTGGACGATCGCCAGCGGCCTCCGCTCTCCGAATGGTGTGGCCTGGCGGGACGGTGACCTCTATGTCGCCGAGATCAGCAGGATTCTTCGGTTCCCGTCGGTTCTCGACGATCTCGAGTCGGTTGCCCAGCTGGAGGTGGTGTTCGATGATTACCCGACGGATCGTCATCACGGTTGGAAGTACATCGCGTTCGGACCCGACGGCAAGCTCTACGTCCCCGTCGGTGCTCCCTGCAACATCTGTGAATCGGACTCGATCTACGCGACGATCACGCGTCTCGACCCGGACGGATCGAACATGGAGATCTACGCGAGCGGGGTTCGGAACACTGTCGGGTTCGCATGGCATCCTGAGACGGACGAGCTGTGGTTCACCGACAACGGGCGGGACATGATGGGCGACGACATTCCGCCTGACGAGCTCAACCATGCCTCGAGGGGAGGGATGCACTTCGGCTATCCCTATTGTCACGGCACGGACATCGCCGATCCTGAATTCGGGGCGAAGCGGCCCTGCAGCGAATTCACCGCTCCCGCCCAGAACCTCGGCCCTCACGTCGCGGCGCTCGGAATGCTCTTCTACACCGGAGAGATGTTTCCCTCCGAATATCGAAACCGGATTCTGATCGCGGAGCACGGTTCGTGGAATCGTTCGACGCCGATCGGATATCGGGTCATGATGGTCGAGCTTCGAGGAAACGAGGCCGTCTCCTACGAGCCGTTCGCCACCGGCTGGCTGCAGGGTGACGAGACGTCGGGACGGCCAGTCGACCTGTTGCAGCTCGACGACGGCTCGATCCTTCTGTCGGATGACGCCGGAGGCCGAATCTACAGAATCACGTATTCGTGAGTCACTGTGGCGGGTGCTGGTCGCGTTGAATCACGACTGTCCCTCGGATCGTTCGCCGTCCTCAGAATGAACTGCTGGTTTGATCGGCGCTCCGCTTGGTCTGGCTGTACTTTCATGAGAGGTCCCTCGCTTCCCGCCCGACCACCCGCTCGGGACGACCGGTGCGGGGAGATCTGTGACATGCCTGAATCTCCTGACGTCTGGCGTCGAATGCCCGAGGTTACGACTGACCACACGCCGGATTGAAGCGTCGAGAAAACCCTCTACCCCCCCCGTCGTCCCGAGCGGGCGGCGAGCTTGCGAATTGTTTCGATTCGGCGTACCTGCGGGCGGGCAGGCGAGGGACCTCCAGAATGAGTACATTCAGGCCCAGCGAAGCGCCGACTTCAAGTTCATTTCCGCTTTTTCGTCACTCGTCGAAGCGGATCTCTTCACATTGGAGGATCCGCGCGTCGAAGAGCTTTTCCATCTGTTCGAGTATGCCGGGGATATCCTCGGCGTCGAGTCCCGCGACCCCGTCCGAGGCGATCGTGAGCTCGAACCCGCGCATGTGCGCGTCGTGCGCGGTGAAGAAGACGCACGAGTTGACGAGCTGGCCGGCGAGGATCAGGTTTTCGGTCCCGAGCTCCCGCAGGAGAATCTCGAGCGGCGTCGCGTGGAAGCCGGTGTGACCGGGCTTGAGGATGAGATAGTCCGTTTTGGAGGGGAGCAGAGTTTCCACGATCTGCTTTCCCTTCGAGCCCGAACGAAGGCAGTGATCGATCACCTCGTCGAATCTGGAGCGCCACCGCCCGATATTGTCGTTCGCGTAGATGACCGCGGCGTTGGACTGGCGGGCGCGTTTCAGCAAAGCCTCGATGCGAGGCAGCGCCTCGGTGACCGCGTCAGCGACTCGATCACCTCCCTCGAATTTGAAATCATTGATCAGATCGATCAGCAGCAGGGCAGTCCTGCGCTTCCGTTCGTTCTCGGGAACGACTGAATAGTTGCTCGAGAGCATCGAAGTAAGTCAGCCGCACCCGGAAACATTGGGCGCGATGAAACGACCGCGGGGGACCGGGCGGTCAGCTGTTCTTGGTGCGTCCCTCTTTCTTCCTCTGCTTGTTGACGGTCCGTGCGGCGATCTCCTCGGCGCGATCCGTCGATTTGCCCGCGTCCTTTTCGCTGTCCTTCACATGCTCGTACTGCCGTTCGTCCTTCTTGCTCCATTCCTTCGGCATGGCGGTTCTCCTTTCCGGTATTGCACGGTGCGACTCCCGTGCCGGTCAGGGCTGGAGGTTGGAGGTTGGAGGAGTCGGTTGCCAGTTGGAGGAGTCAGTCAGGCCAAGCGAAGCGCCGGCAGGGGGTTTCGGGGTCGGGTCTGAACAAGGAACTTAACTGCCGAACCAAGCGGAATGCAACCTACTCGCGGGGGTTAGTTGCCTGTTCAGTCCCGACCCCCTGCTCAATCAGGTCGGGCCATTGGGACGGGGCGGACGCGCCGGGC
>JAHWKK010000032.1 GCA_019347945.1 Acidobacteriota bacterium
CCCGCCCCCCCGCCCCCCCCCCCCCCCCCCCCCCCCCCCCCCCCCCCCGCGCCGCCCGCCCCCCCCCCCCACCCCCCCACACCCCCCCCCCCCCCCCCCCACCCCCCCGCCCCCGCGCCCGTCCCGCCCTCGCCCCCCCCCGACCCCGTCCTCAATCAGGTCGGACATGTCGGACGGGTCGGACGCGCCTGTCTTCAGTTGGTCGCCTCGAGGAGACGGCGGGCGACGGTCAGGTCGGCGACGAGCATTTCCATGTAGTCGCTCCTTTGCGCCCGGTCGACGCGGAGCACGGCCGAAGGGTGGATCGTGGCGAGGGTCGAAGTCGCCCACGGAGTTTCATGGACCGTTCCCCGCTGCTTCATCAATCCGAAGCCGCGGCCGAAAATCGCTCGTGCGGCAGTCGCTCCGAGAGCGACCACGACGTCGGGACGGAGCGCGCGTCGCTCGGCCTCGAGCCACGGCCGGCAGGCCTCGATCTCGACCTGCTTCGGAGTCTTGTGGATCCTTCTTTTTCCACGCCGTTCGAATTTGAAGTGTTTGACGGCATTGGTGACGTAGACCTCGTCCCGGTCGATTCTCGCCTCGGCGAGAGCGTCGTCGAGAATGCGTCCGGCCGGACCGACGAACGGTACGCCCTGCTGGTCCTCCTGATCCCCCGGCTGCTCGCCGATGAGCATCACGCGTGAGCGTTTCAGCCCGTCGCCGAACACCGTCTGGGTGGCATGGAGGTAGAGAGGACATCCTCTGCAGGTGCTGGCTGCGCGTTCCAGCCGGGAGAGGGCAGTCGAGCTCGGTACCCAGGGTGTGGCGTCGAAATGCTCTGTCTGTGCGGCGGTCATTTGATCTCGTGGGTGTTCGTGGCCGGTCGCATTGCGTGCGAACGATGTTCCAGTGAACGCTTCTACGCAGGCGGTCGGGAAGAGTGGGGGACGTGTGGGACGAGTCAGACGAGTCGGACAGGTCGGACGTGTCGGACCCGTCTGACAGGTCGGACGGCTCATTCCGGCGGCTGGATGATGTCCGTGGAACGCGCCGCGCTCAGCGCGCGTGATGGCGGAGCAGGCTCTGGCGCATCGAGCAATAGGAAAGTATGAAGTGCGCGGAGGCCCGGGCGGCCAGCGAGAGAGCGTCGGGCACTGTGATCAGCGGATGGATGGCATTCATCGTGTGCGAGGCTCCCCCCACGAGAAGGGTCGATGATCCGACCACCGCCTCGGCGATCCGTCGGGCGTCGGACGGATCGACCGTTTCGTCTGCGCCCCCATGGACGATCAGCAGCGGGGTCTGGAGCTCGCGGAGATTCTTCTCCAGATCCAGACGTTCGGAGTTCGTCTCGAGATCATCGAGCAGCCGGGTCGAGACTTTCATCACCTGTCCCGTACGGCTGTTGACGATCTCGTCATGACCTCGTTGCCGCCAGCGCGAGATCGTTTCCTCGTCCCATCTGTTGAGGTCGGCGATCGCGCTCCACGTGACGATCGCCTGGACGAACCGGAGATCATGCGCGGCGAGCAGGGCGATTGCACCGCCTCGTGAGTGGCCCAGCAGAAAAAACGGCAAGTCGGCGAGATCGGGGCGTTGTCGGAGGGAGTCGACCACGACCCGAAGATCGTTCAACTGGGTCGAATAGGTGTCGTCGGCAAACAGATCCAGCCGCTCGAAGGTTTCGGGATCGTCTCCAATCCCGTTTCTCGACATGTCGAACCGGCAGGCGGCGAGACCGTGCTCGGCGAGTTGCTCGGTGAGCCACGGAAAGAATCCCCACTCCCGGAATCCCTTGAAGCCATGGATGATGACGGCGACGCCTCGTGCAGGATGAGGGATCCTGAGCGTGCACCGAATCGGCAGCCCTTCCATCGATTCGAGACTGAAGTCGTGAATGGAATCGTCGCCCCTCACTCGTTCAGTATCACACGTTGAAGCGGAACAGAATGACGTCGCCGTCATTGACGATGTAATCCTTGCCTTCACTGCGCATCCGTCCTTTTGCCTTCGCTCCCTGTTCGCCGCCTTCCTGGATGTAATCAGCGAACGAGATCGTCTCGGCTCGAATGAAGCCTCGCTCGAAGTCGCTGTGGATGCGGCCCGCAGCCTGTGGAGCCCGGGTGCCTTTCCGGATCGTCCACGCTCTCGCTTCCTTCGGACCGGCCGTGAAAAACGTCTGGAGCGAGAGGATCTCGTAGGCGGCGCGGATGAGCGCATTCAGCCCCGGCTCCTCGAGGCCGAGATCATTGAGGAACTCGCGTCGTTCTTCAGGCTCGAGCTGGGCAATCTGGGATTCGATCTCACCCGAGATGACGACGAGACCGCCTCCCTTTTCGTCCGCGATCCGTCGCACCGTCGCCAGGTGCTCGCTCTCCTCATCGAGGTCCTTTTCGGCGACGTTCGCCACGAAAAGTACCGGCTTGATCGTGAGAAGGTTCGATTCGCGAAGGATCCTCCGTTCCTCGTCCGTCCAGTCGATCGCGCGGATCGGCGTCCCCTCCGAGGCCGCATCGACCGCTCGCTGGAGAACGGCTGCTTCGTTCGCGGCGTCCTTGTTGCCGACGCGAGCCATCTTCGCGACCCGATCGTGACGCTTCTGGAGCGAGTCCAGATCGGCCAGCAGCAGCTCGGTCTCGATGATCTCGATGTCACGAGCCGGATCGACCGAGCCTTCGACATGAACGACGTTCGGGTCGTCGAAACACCGAACGACGTGGAGAATCGCATCCGTCTCACGAATATTGGCGAGGAACTGGTTCCCGAGACCCTCTCCTTTGCTGGCGCCCTGAACCAGTCCGGCGATGTCGACGATTCGGACGTCGGCCGGCACGATCTCCTTGCTCTTCGCGAGCTCGGCGATCCTGTCGAGGCGTGAGTCTGGGACGACGACGATGCCGACATTGGGGTCGATAGTGCAGAAAGGGTAATTCGCGCTTTCCGCTCCACCAGCGCAAAGGGCGTTGAAAATGGTGGACTTTCCGACGTTCGGTAGTCCGACGATTCCGGCAGCGAGACTGCTCATGACTCTCCTGTAGCGAGTTGTGACCGATCAGTCGCGTTGCTCATTTCGAGTTCATGTAGACTTTTCGGCATTCCGGGCGTTCTGCCCGAGAGGAGCGCAGAGACCTCATGCGCTATCCGAAACAGGAGGAACCATGAAACTGAACAGGAATTTCACCGCGATCGTCTTTGCCGCGGCAATATTCGCGGCAGTCGGCTGCGTCGAGGAGAGCACGGCTCCGGAAGCCACGGTCGGAGAACCGGTCGCAGCCGATCGATCGGCGACCACCGAAACGGTCGAAGCCATCAGGGACAAGAGCAGCGTGAGTTTCGTCGGACGCAAAGTGACGGGTCAGCACGATGGCGGATTCCGTAACTTCGACGCCAGCCTCGGCTACGTCGACGGCGAACCGGCGAACATCGACGTCGAGATCGACATGACGTCGGTCTGGACGGACAACGACCGCCTGACGAATCACCTCAAGTCCGGCGACTTCTTCCTCGTCGAGCAGTATCCGACCGCGACGTTCGAGTCGACCTCGATCGAACAGACCGCCGACGGTAATTACGAGATCACCGGAAATCTGGAGATGCGAGGCCAGGAGAACAGCGTGACGTTTCCGGCGACGGTCAATCTGACCGATGAAGAGATCCACGCGGTCTCCGAGTTCACGATCAACCGCCAGCAGTGGGGAGTTTCCTACCCGGGAATGCCGGATGATCTCATTCAGGACGAGGTCGAGATGAAACTCGATCTGACGTTTCCGATACCGGCGTCCGTCGTCCCGGCGATGGAGGAAGGGGAGTCGGTGATGCCGGCTCCGGATACCGACACTGCCGCGACCGAGTAGGTCAGTTCGGTTTTTTTGCTCTCGAGGGTCCGGCGGCGATGCGTCACCGGGCCCTCCTGGTTTTTGGCCCCTTCCGGAATCCCTTGCGCGCTCGTTCCGACCGAGGTAACCTTGCCGGCGTTCAGAGATTGGCGATCGGGTCGACCGAGACATGCTCGCCAAGGTTACGAGTGCTGCTACATTCGGTATTGACGCAGTAAAGATTACGGTCGAGGTCGACGCAGGCCGGGAGAAGGAGCTGCCCAGCTTTGCGCTCGTCGGCCTCCCCGACGCCGCGGTGAGGGAATCCTACTCCCGAGTCCGCTCCGCCCTCTACAACAGCGGTTTTGAGTTTCCGAGCCGCAATCTGACGATCAACCTCTCGCCGGCCGACGTCCGGAAGGAGGGATCCGGATTCGACCTGCCGATCGCCGTCGGGATTCTCGTGGCGGCGGGAAATCTCGACCAGTCGGTTCTGCGAGGCCGCGTCTTCGTCGGTGAGCTCTCTCTCGATGGCGCGATCGCACCGATTCGCGGGGCGCTCTCGATCTCGAACGCCGTCAGCCGTGAGCGCTCGATCGAGGAAGTCGTCGTTCCCGCCTCCAATGCGAACGAGGCGGCTTCGGTCGCAGGAGTGCGCGTGATCGGCGTTCCGCATCTTCCGGCGCTGGTCGATCACCTGCGCGGAGAATCGGCGATCGATCCGCACGTGACGCAGGCTTCCGATGAAGAGACCGAAGATGCCGCGGATTTCGCGGAGGTGAGGGGGCAGGCTTCGGGAAAACGGGCCCTCGAGGTCGCGGCTGCAGGGGGCCACAACATCATGATGATCGGTCCGCCGGGATCGGGGAAGACGATGCTTGCGCGCAGGCTCCCGTCGATTCTTCCAGACCTGTCGTCGGCCGAGGCGATCGACACGACGAGGATTCACTCGGTGGCCGGCTTGCTCGATCCGGGAGCAGGCCTGGTGAGACGGCGACCCTTCCGCGCGCCCCACCACACGATCTCATACGCTGGTCTCGTTGGCGGCGGGACGAGTCCGAGACCGGGCGAGGTCAGTCTCGCGCACAACGGAATTCTCTTTCTCGACGAGCTTCCGGAGTTTCGGCGCGACGTTCTCGAGGTGATGCGCCAGCCGATGGAGGACGGCCATGTGACGATCTCGCGCGCGTTGAGGACGCTGACGTTTCCGTCGCGCTTCACCCTCGCCGCTGCGCTCAATCCATGCCCGTGTGGTTACTTCAACGATCCGCGCAGGAGGTGCAGCTGCATGGAGATGCAGATCTCGAGATATCTCGCGCGCATCTCCGGGCCCCTTCTCGATCGGATCGACCTGCAGGTGGAGGTACCCGCGCTGAGCCCCGAAGAGATTTCGTCGACGGCGGCGGGAGAGCATTCCGTATCGATCCGGGAGCGCGTCGAAAAAGCCAGGGCGCGCCAGCGGGAGAGGTTTCGCCGTGCCCGGATCGATTCGAATGCGCAGATGACCACGCGCCACCTCCGTGCCTTCTGCGATCTCGATCGCGCGTCCCAGCGGATGCTCGAGACGGCAGTGGAGCGACTCGGCCTTTCCGCACGTGCCTGGGATCGGGTACTCAAAGTAGCGCGAACGATCGCTGATCTCGATGCTTCCGACGCCATCCGGCCGGATCACGTCGGCGAAGCGATCCAGTACCGCGCGCTCGACAAGGCCTACTTCCGATGCTGACGCAGAGCGCTCGACACCGAAACCGCCTTCCGACTACCGGAAGCGACGGATGATCGCCAGCAGTGCGGTCAGAAAGATCGAGATCACGATCATCGAGGTGATCGGTACGTAGAGACGGAATCCATCTCGCTCGATCCTGATGTCGCCGGGCAGCCTGCCGAGCCATGAGAGAGCGCCGGACCAGACGAGGATGCCGACGATCACCAGCGCGATCCCGGCAAAGACGATCATCTGACCGGCAGACGTTTGCTCCATGCGCGATGGCTCACGCAGAGACGGTGCCTGGCCGGGAATCCTCATATCCTTAAATCCTCATCCCCTTTGGCAGTGAACTTTCCCCGCCGATTGGGTTATCGTCGGTCTCGCCGTGACAATGACGACGACCCCGGACTCCTCCCGACCATCGCCGACCCCGTCGCTTTCCGATCTCGAAGAGATTCAGAAGCTCTACGACGCGGGGCAGTTTCTGAAAGCATGGAAAAGAGCGAGATCGTCAGGCGATCCTGCGCGATGGGAGCAGCCGGAAGCGCGCGTGCTCGCGGGACGTCTCATGAATCAGGTCGGTGCCGTCGGCGCCGGGAGCCGCCACCTCTACGGCACCTGGCGGCGTCATCCCGGTGACGCCGGGGCCCGCTACTACGGAGTCTTCAGCTACCGATCTTACCGCGGACCTCTTCTGGCGCGGCTCCTGATGATGGAGGTCGCTCCCGATGAGTTTCCGACCCCGAAGGACGAGTCCGACTGGCTGGGCCTCGAGGCCGGCGTCCTCGGAGATCTGCGCGATTTCGACCGTGCGGAGAAGTCGCTGGAAAGAGCACGTGAGATCTCCCCCGACAGCTCATGGCTGATGGTGGAGCGTACCGCGCTGTTCGAAAAAGAGGATCGTCTCGAGGAGGCGCTCTCCGCCAGCGAGACAGCGCTCGAACTGCGTCCCTGGTTCCATCCCGCGGTTCTGGCGCACGCGCATGTGCTCACGCTCGTGGACAGACAGATCGATGCGGTTATGTTCCTCGAGTCCGCACTCGAGCACATCGAGTCGGGGCAGGTGTGCGCATTTCTCGCGTCGCTCTACGCGGAACGGAGAATGTTCGATGAAGCGCTCAATGCATGGGCGCTTTTCGAGCGCTATTCACCGATCATGGACGAGCAACTTCGCAAACGTCACGCGGCGAGCCTGTCGCATCTGCATTACCTCGCCGGCAACTACGGGGAGTCGAAGCGTTGGGCCGAGGCGGCGGACGACCCGATGCTCGACCGCATCGCCGAACGGCTCGGGGCCGAGGCCGGGGACCGCAGACGGAAGGAGATCGCGGTTCCATTCATCAGACAGCATCATGTGACCTGTGCCCCGACCACCGTGGCGATGATCGGCCGGCACTGGAGCCGGGAGAACGATCATCTGGCGGTCGCCGAGGAGATTACATACAACGGCACGCCCACCCACCTCGAGCGGGACTGGGCGGATCGCAACGGATGGGTCACCCGCGAGTTCACGCTCGACTGGGAAGGAGCGGTCGAGCTCATCGACAGGGAGCTGCCGTTCACGCTGTCGACCTACTTCCCGGGAGGTGGACATGAACAGGCGGTCGTCGGATACGACGCATGGCGGCGAACTCTTCTCGTGCGGGATCCGGGGGCTCCGTCGCTCGCCGAGTACGACATGGAGAAACTTCTGGAGACCCAGCGATCGACCGGACCTCGATGCATGGTGATGGTGCCGGCCGAGTCAGCCGGCGAGCTGGAGGCGATCGAGCTTCGCGAATCGTGGGAGCGCGACCGTCTGTTCGAAATGCAGAAGGCGCTCGACGAGCACGACCGCGTGCGCGCGGAGCGCGAGCTGAAGGAACTTCTGGCGCGATCTCCCGATGGTCTCCCCGCCTTCGAAGGCAAGCGGATGATGGCTGCTTACGATCGCAACCTGGTCGGACTCGGACGGATCTACGACAAACAAGTCGAGAAGATGCCGGACGACCGGCTGATCCTCCACATGAGTCTTCCGATCGTGGCGGAGCTGCATGGGCGGGGCGCGGAGAAGGCGATCCTCGAAAAGCTGGTCGCCGAAGAAGATCCGGCAGCCGAATCTTTTCTCGCCCTGTCGCAGATACTCAGCTCGGAGGCCGGGCAGGAGCAGCGGGCGGAGCGCCTCCTCGAGCGCCACCTGCGACTGATCCCCGGAGATTCGAGATCAATATCGCTTCTGGCGTCACGCCGCTGGCAGGCCGGAGAGCGCCGTCTCGGCGCCGAGCTGTACCGGCTCGCCTGGACGGTTGCCGACATGGACGAAGGGATGGCGGGGCAGTTCTTCATGGCCTCCGTTCTGACCGGCGAGCGGGAAGCGGCGCTGAAGATCCTCACCGAGCGGTTCGAGCGCGATGGCCGCAAGGCAGGCTGGCCGGCGATGACTCTGCACAACGCGTTGCTCGAATCGCACCGCACGGAGGATGCGTTCCGGGTCCTGGAGAAGGCAATCGAAATGCGGCCTGAGGACGGGGATCTGCTCCTCTTCGCCGCCGATGCAGAGGCGCGTCACGGTCGGTGGTCGCGAGCGGACGAGCTCGTCGAACGGGCTGTGGGACGTGCGCACGATCGTCATGTGCGTTCCGTCCGCGCGTCGATCGCACGGTACCGCGGCCGGCTCAGAGACTCGCTCATCGAGTGGAGCAAAGTCCTCGACCGGGAGCCCCTCGCCCCGGAGGTCTGGCAGTCCGTGGCGCAGCTGACGATGCAGGTGGAGGGACCCGAGGCGGCTGCCGGAATGCTCCGATCGATGATCGAACGGTTTCCGTACCATCTTCCGCTTCGCCGTGCGCTGATCGAGTATCTGCGTGAAGGAGAGAGAGCCGAGCGCGAAGCGGAGATCCGTGCACTGCTGGAGATCGAACCTGCCGACACATGGGCGCGGCGCGAGCTCGCGATCGTCTACGCGGAGGCGGGGCGCGAACAGGATGCGCTGGGCGAGCTCCAAGCGGCCGAGAGGATCGAAGGACGCGATCCATCGACTTCGAGCCTGCGCGGCAGGATTCTCGAGCAGCTGGGCAAACCCGAGGAAGCACTGGCGGCATTCGAGGACGCAATCGCGGATGGCATCAGCGAGCCCTACGCCGTCTACTCCGTTCTCACAATGGGGGACAGCGACGAGAAGAGGCGCGAGAGAGCCACGACGATTCTCGAGCGGATGATGCAATCAGAGGCGAGCCCCGACGCGATTGTCAGCTGGTACGAAGGAAGCCGGGAGCTGTTTCTCTGGGATGAGATGTCACAGTTCCTCAGAAAGCTCCACGAAGCGCATCCTCACCAGTGGATGGGAGGAACGCTTCTCGTGCGACACCTGGTGGCTTTCGAACGGGCCGAGGATGCAGTCGAGGTGGCCCGCGGCCTGGTGCAGCGCTTCCCGTTCGTTCCGATGGTGTGGCTGCGGGCAGCCGATGCGTACGGAGCCGCAGGAAACGAGGATGAACAGCGCCGGACTCTCCAGACGGTCATGGAGCTCGATCCGACCGCCTCCGAGGCGGTCGTGAATCTGACCAACGTCATGCTCAACCGGCAGGAGGTGAGTCAGGCGAAGCAGCTTCTCGAAGAGGCATCGGCTCGCAGCCCGCTCGATCCTCTGATTCCCTACAATCTCGCGCGAGTCGCCTGGATGACGGGTAACTGGGAAGAGGCCTTCCGGTACTTCACCCGCACGCTCGTGCTCGCGCCGCACATGGAAGACTCCTGGGCCGGAGCACGCGCCTCGGCTGAGCGAATGGGAGAGCCGGGCCGGGTCGCGGAGGTCGCTGAGGAGATCGCCAGCCAGCGTCCCGGCGACCCGCGGATTCCGATCGCGAGGGCGGAGTCGGAGATCGACCCGGAAAAGAAAATTGCCATTCTCGAGGGCGCCATCCGCCAGGATCCGTTCTTCCACGACGGCTACCACGCACTGGCCGAAACGCTGGTCCAGCTCGGCCGGTTCGACGAAGCGATCGAGCTGCTCGAGTCTTTCGGAAGCGGTCAGACAGTTCTGCCGGTCGGGATTCGCGGCAGGATCGCATGGGTCCGTGGTCAAAGCGGCGAGACGGAGCAGGCGATCGCCGAGATGGGCGACCTCCTCGCCGAGAATCCGGATTACCGATGGGGAGTCGAGAAGCTTGCCGAGATGTACGTGAGTGTCGGCGACGCGGTGAACTATCGGAAGCAGGCAGCCCGTCTCACCCGGCTCGAACCGGAGAATGTCGTCTCCTGGAACAGGCTCGCCGATGCCGAGCTCTTTTCCGAGAACCTGGTGGGAGCGGAAAAGGCCCTGGAGCGCGCACTCCGCTGCGATCCCTATGACGGATGGAGCGCGTCGGTGCTATTCGACCTCGGCATCGATCGGAAGCGCTGGACAGTTGCGGAGAAGGCGCTTCAGGCCATCGAGCGCCAGCGCCAGCCGGGTGAAGCGGAGTGGCGCCGCGTCCGGCTCGCGACCTCGATGGGAGATCTCGACATCGCGCTTCGCGTCATCGAGACGCTCGCCGCCTATCCGGGGGATACGGGGCGGGGACTTCCGACCGCAATCTCGATCGCAGGGGAGCACGGCCTCGCCGGACCGGTCCGGGAAATCCTGAATGCGCAGGTTCGATCCGGCGAGGCGAGCCCGACGACGGCGGCCGAATGGGCTCGGCTGGAAGTTCGTGACGGCAAATGGAAAGAGGTCGAAAAGTACGTTGCGACGCTGACACCGGGATCCGAGCTATTCGTGGAAGTGATGCAGGCCTTTCTGGAGACGCTCGTCGAGATTCCGGGGGGACTTTCCCGGCTCGCAAAGATCCGGAAAAAGTACGACTCGTCGATCCGGTCTCATCCGAAGCTGTGGGGCACCATGCTGTGGAGCTTCTCGACGCTCGGGGAGTACCGGAAGACGCTCGAATTCGCCGGGGAGTGGGAACGTCGCGAGGGGCTCGAGCCCTGGATGCTTCTTAATGTCTCGCTCGCTCATCGCCATCTCGGCGACGACGACAGAGGAGCAGCGGCGACTGGCTTTGCGATGGAGCTTGCTCCCGATCACTCGCGCTCGTGGCATGCCACATGGGCTGCCTGGGACGCTGCGAAAGATTTCGCCGCGGAGGCCGGCGCTCTGCTCGGTGACGCTGATCCCGCGGAGCTGGATGCGGCCCACATCGCGATCAGGAGCCTGACGATTGCAGTCCTCGAGGCCGGGGGTCGCGACGAAGGCTGGCGCGAGAGAGTCGACGCACATCTCGACATCGCCATGAAGTCCTACCGCACTATCCTTCCGAGGAACGATCTCGTGCGGCGTCTGTTTTTCGCGGCGTTGCGGCTCATCAGAAGGAGCGAGGGCACCGGCTGGCTCGTCTGGAAGCGGCGCTTCAGCCTGATCCTCCGCTGACTCAGGCGGGCATCGAACCGGCACGCCGACCAATGTCTGAAGATCTGCAATCCACCTCGAGGAGTAGAAATGCCGAAGACTTTCCTTTTGAACCTGATCATGGCAGCGACACCCCTGATGGCTCAGACCACTGAGGATCCTTATATATGGCTGGAGGATATCGATGGCGAGCGTGCGATGGCCTGGGTGCGCGAGCAGAATGCCAGGACCGCGAAAGAGCTCGAATCGGAGGAAATCTATCCCCAGCTGTACCGCGATGCGCTTGCCGCTCTCAATTCCGAGAGCCGGATCCCCTCGGTGTCGATCCGCGGCGATTACGTCTACAACCTCTGGAAGGATGAAGCGCATCCTCGAGGGATCTATCGGCGCGCGACGCTCGCCAGTTTTCGCTCCGGAGACCCCGAATGGCAGACGATCTTCGACATCGATGCGATGTCGAAGGCCGATGGCGAGCAATGGGTATTCAGAGGGCTGAACTGTCTCGAACCGGAGTACCGAAAGTGCCTGCTGTCGCTTTCGCCCGGGGGAACCGACGCCGTCATGGTGCGTGAGTACGACCTCGAGGAGCTGGAGTTCGTCGAGGACGGGTTCAATCTTCCGGTCGCCAAACACCGGATTTCATGGCGTGACGAAGACGCCGTCTACATCGGCACCGACTTCGGCACCGGCACGATGACGACCTCCGGTTATCCGCGCATCGCGAAGCTCTGGAAACGGGGGACTCCGTTGGCTCAGGCGGAGATGATCCGCGAAGGAGACATCGACTCGGTTGCGGTCGCCGCCTACAGGTTGCACGGCGACGAGGTCGCCGTCGATCTCGTCAACGAGAGTCCGACGTTCTGGACGAACGACTACATCTATCTCGGGGGGGACGAGCCTCGGCCCCTCGCCCTTCCCGACAGCGCCGAGATCGAAGGGGCGTACAAGGGCGAACTGGTCATCTCGCTGAAGGAGGACTGGAATCGCGGAGGATCCAGGCTGGAGCAGGGATGGGTGCTGATCGGAAGTCCCGAGGTATTTATGGGTGATGGCGAGATCGAAGTTCTCGTCAGACCCGACGCGAGCGAGGTCGTGGAGTCGGTGAGAACGACGAAGGAGGGCATTCTCGTCACGATGCTCGACAACGTACGAGGACGCCTCTACCGCTACGAGCGGGGCGAGGATGGCTGGACCCGGAGGGAGATCTCGTTTCCGGACAACGGAGCGATCAACGTCGGCTCGGTCGACGACGCAACGGGCAACTTCTTCGTTCAGTACGAGTCGTTCACCACGCCGCCGACTCTCTATTTCGTTTCCGGTCCCTCCTGGAAACCGGTGAAGGTCGTGGCGCAGGAGCCGACATTCGGCGGCTCGCGCTACGAGGTGAGCCAGAACTGGGCGACGTCGAAAGACGGAACGAAGGTTCCCTACTTCGTCGTGATGAGGAAAGGGACGAAGCTCGACGGAACGAATCCCACCCACATCTTCTCGTACGGCGGATTCCGTAACGCGCTGACGCCGTCGTACTCCGGGTCGTACGAGGCGCACTTCGGGGCGTACGGGAAGGGCTGGCTCGATCGAGGCGGGGTGTTCGTTCTTGCGAACATTCGCGGCGGGGGAGAGTTCGGACCCGCGTGGCATGCGGCCGCTCTTCGTGAGAACCGGCCTCGTTCATTCGAAGACTTCGAGGCGATTGCCGAGGATCTGATCGAGCGGAAAATCACATCGCCGGAGCATCTCGGGATCGAGGGGCGAAGCAATGGAGGGTTGCTCGTCACCGCCACCATGACGCGCAGACCCGATCTTTACGGCGCCACGATCGTCGGATCACCGCTGGTCGACATGAAGCGCTATCACGAGCTTCTGGCCGGGGCGAGCTGGATGGCCGAGTACGGCGATCCCGATGTTCCTGCGGATTGGGAGTACATGCGGATGTGGTCGCCGTACCAGAATTTCCGCGATGGCGTCGACTATCCGCCGACATTCGTTTACGCGTCGACGCGCGACGACCGGGTTCACCCGGGACACGCGAGAAAGACGGTCGCGAAGCTTCTCGAGCTCGGCGAAGAGGTCTATTACTGGGAGAACATCGAGGGAGGCCACGGCGCGAGCAGCACCAACGAACAGACTGCGCACCGGATCGCGCTGTCGTACACGCATCTCTGGCGCGAGCTCGGAGGCTCGGGGGAAGAGCCAGCGGCGCGCCGGATCGACCGTAAAGAGTAGCCGGTTGCCGGTTGCCGGTTGCCGGTTGCCGGTTGCCGGTTACCGATTGCCAGGCTGCATCCTCACATCCTCACATCCTCACATCCTCACATCCTCACATCCTCACATCCTCACATCCTTATATCCTTACCTAATGACCAGACCGATCACCGACTTCATCGATCATCACTACCGCCACTTCAATGCGGCCGCGCTCAAGGCGGCGTCGAAGGGCTACAACGACCATCTCGACCGGGGAGGAAAGATGATGGTCACACTGGCGGGTGCGATGAGCACCGCAGAGATCGGTCTGAGCCTCGCGGAGATGATCCGTCGTGAGAAGGTTCATTTCATTACGTGCACGGGGGCGAACCTCGAGGAAGACGTCTTCAATCTGGTGGCGCACGATCACTACGAGCACGTTCCGAATTATCGCGAGCTGACTCCCGCGGACGAAGCACGACTGCTGGAGCGGCACCTCAACCGCGTCACCGATACCTGCATCCCGGAGCACGAGGCGATGCGGCGAATCGAAAAGGCGGTTCTCGACCGGTGGATGGACGCCGATGCGAAGGGGGAGCAGTACTTTCCTCACGAGTTCATGTATCAGATCCTCCTCGATGGAAAGCTCGAGACGCAGATCGATCCGAAAAACTCCTGGCTGGTCGCCGCCGCCGAGAAGAATCTCCCGATGTTCGTTCCCGGCTGGGAGGACTCGACGCTCGGCAACATGTACGCGGGCCACTGCATCGACGGGGACGTGAAGAACGTCCATACCGTCCGAACCGGGATCGAGTACATGATCGAGCTGGCCGAGATCTATACCGAAACCTCGAAAAAGTCATCGATCGGGTTCTTCCAGATCGGCGGAGGGATCGCGGGAGACTTTCCGATCTGTGTCGTTCCGATGCTTCACCAGGACCTGCGCCGCGACGATGTTCCGCTGTGGGGATATTTCTGTCAGATCAGCGACTCCACGACCAGCTACGGCTCCTACTCCGGCGCGGTTCCGAACGAGAAGATCACCTGGGGAAAGCTCGGGGTCGACACCCCGAAGTTCATCATCGAGTCCGACGCTTCGATCGTCGTGCCGCTGATGTTCGCCTACATTCTCGGAATGTAGAAAGACAGGGATCAGGATTCAGGAGCCAGGATTCAGAAGACAGGAGCCAGGAGCCAGGAGCCAGGATTCAGGATTCAGCGAGAAGCGGGGTAGATTCCGAGTCGCTGTGCTCGATCTCTCACCTTGTCATCCTGAGCCGCCGAAGGACGGCGAAGGATCTGGGGGTTGGTCGTGAATTACCGTGGTGTCTTTCCCCATCATTCAGACAAGAGCCCCCGCCCAGATCCTTCGCCGTCCTTGGCGGCTCAGGATGACAAGGGGGTGGGGCTTTCCACCTCACATCCTCATATCCTCTCCTCAAGTCTCACATCCCTGAACCCCGCTTCTCCTCTCTCCTGAATCCTGTCTCCTGAATCCTGAATCCTGTCTCCTGAATCCTGAATCCTGAATCCTGTCTCCTGAATCCTGTCTCCCGGCCCTGTTAGACTGGCGCCCGAAATTTCGGGAGGAATCATGAAACGATCGTTGCTCGCCCTCACGCTCGCTCTCGCCGCCCTCTTCGCGTACGCTCAGGATCCGCCCGATCAGGGACACGAAGGCGATCCGGCGCCCCTGCCGGAGGAGGTTGCCGAAAAGCAGGAGGGGGAAGAGCCGAAGAAGTGGGACGCATCGAATCCTCCCGGGCCGCACCACACCGCGACGATCGATGTCACGGAGGGGACCTGGCTGAGCCTCGATGTCAGCCCCGATGGTCGCGAGATCGTTTTCGACCTCCTCGGTGACCTCTACACGATTCCGATCGGTGGAGGGGAAGCCGCAAATCTCACGTCGGGGGTCGAGTGGGACATGCAGCCGCGATACAGCCCCGACGGACGATGGATCGCGTTCACGAGCGACCGCTCTGGTGGCGACAATATCTGGATCATGAAACGCGACGGATCCGATCCGCAGCAGGTCAGCAGCGAGACCTTCCGCCTGCTCAACAGCCCCGCGTGGTCTCCCGACGGAGAGTTCATCGCCGCTCGCAAGCACTTCACCTCCCGCCGCTCTCTCGGGGCCGGAGAGATCTGGCTGTACCACCGCTCGGGAAGCGACGGGCTGCAGATGACCGAAAAGCCGAACGAGCAGAAGGACCTAGGAGAACCGGCATTCAGCCCTGACGGACGGTACGTCTACTACAGTCAGGACACGACACCGGGCCCGGTCTTCGAGTACAACAAGAATCCCCACGAAGGGATCTACTCGATCAAACGGCTCGACCGGCAGACGGGTGAGACCATCACGATCCTGTCGGGCGCGGGCGGAGCCGTCCGTCCCACACCGTCGCCCGACGGCCGGTCGCTCGCATTCATCCGTCGGCTCGGAATGATGACGACCCTTCAGGTGCTCGATCTCGAGTCGGGACAGCCATCCATCCTTTACGACGGTCTCGATCGGGACATGCAGGAAACCTGGGCGATTCATGGCCTCTATCCGACAATGGCGTGGACTCCCGACAATCGATCGATCGTCTTCTGGTCGGATGGAAAGATCAACCGGATCGATGCCGCATCGAAGGAGGTCGCCGACATACCGTTCCATGTCCGGGACGAGCGGATGATGACCGGAGTCGTTCGCTTTCCGATCGAGGTCGCCCCGGAGCAGTTCCCCGTCCGGATGCTCCGGTGGGTGACTGTATCGCCCGACGAGAAGCGAGTGGTCTATGGGGCGCTCGGACGTCTCTGGATTCGCGATCTTCCGAACGGAACTCCGAGGCTTCTCACGCGCGACTTCGGCACCTTCGAGGCCTATCCTTCTTTTTCGCGCGACAGCCGGTCGGTGGTCTACGTCTCGTGGGACGACCAGGACCTCGGGGCCATTCGCGTCGTCCCTGCCAGCGGAGGGGCGAGCCGCGCCGTGACATCTGCTCCCGGTCACTATCTCGAGCCGGTCTTCAGTCCCGACGCATCGACGATCGTCTTCCGCCGCGGATCGGGCGGACACCTCGTCTCGCCGGCCTACTCCTGGGACACCGGCCTCTACCGAGTCTCCGTCCGTGGCGGAGAACCCGTTCAGATCACCGACCATGGGTACGCCCCTCAATTCGGATTCTCCGGCGACACTCTCTACTTCATGGCTTCGGAAGGGGAGGGGAAGCGGGGACTGCGGAGGATCGATCTCGACGGAAGTGACGAGAGGACTCTCTACATCAGTGAAGAGGCCACCGAGATGGCCATCTCCCCCGACGGACGATGGCTGGCGTTCACCGAGCAGTTCAACGCGTGGATCACGCCGTTCGTCTTCACCGGAAAGACGGTCTCGATCGGTCCTCGGAGCGAGACCGTTCCGATGACGAAAGTGTCGAGAGACGCTGGTGAGTATCTGCACTGGTCCGGCGATTCGCGGACGCTCTACTGGGCGCTCGGCCCGGAGCTTTTCTCGAGAGGGCTGCGGGAATCGTTCGCGTTTTTCGACGGCGCCCCGGAAGAGCTCCCACCGCTGGCTGAGAGCGGCACTCCGATCGGTTTCATGTTTCCCTACGACGAGCCGGCCGGCATGGTCGCTCTGCGCGGCGCGAAGATCATCACGATGAACGGTGACGAAGTCATCGCCGACGGAACCGTGCTGGTCGAAGGCAACCGGATTCGAGCGATCGGCCCGACCGCGTCGGTGACGGTTCCTTCGAGCGCGCGGGTCGTCGATGTCTCCGGCAAGACGATCATGCCGGGGATGATCGATGTTCACTGGCACGGCTCGATGGGGAGCGACGAGATCATTCCGGAGCAGAACTGGTATCTCTTTTCGTCCCTCGCCTACGGTGTCACATCGATTCATGACCCGTCGAACGACACGAGCGAGATCTTCGCGGCGAGCGAGCTGCAGAAGGCAGGAGCGCTCCGCGGTCCTCGTATCTTCTCGACCGGGACGATTCTTTATGGAGCTAAAGCGCCGTTCAGGGCGATCATCGAATCGCTCGACGATGCGCGGTCGCACCTCCGCCGGCTCAAGGCGGTCGGGGCATTCAGCGTGAAGAGTTACAACCAGCCGCGACGCGATCAACGACAGCAGGTGATCGAAGCTGCCCGCGAGCTCGAGATGATGGTCGTCCCCGAAGGTGGCTCCCTCTTCCAGCACAACATGACAATGATCGTCGATGGACATACGGGTATCGAGCACTCGATTCCCGTGGCGAACATTTACGATGACGTGCGTCAGTTGTGGCGCCAGTCGGAAACTGCATACACGCCGACGCTGGTCGTCGGCTTCGGAGGACTGTTCGGCGAAGAGTACTGGTACTCGAGAACCAACGTTTACGAGGACGAACGTTTGCTCCGCTATACGCCGCGTGAGTACGTCGAAGCGAGAGCACGCCGCACGATCCAGGCGGCAGACGAGGACTTCAATCACTTCAACAATGCGCGGATCGCGGCGGAGCTCGTCGACGAAGGGGTGGAAGTGCAGCTCGGCGCGCATGGGCAGAGAGAAGGTCTCGGTGCCCACTGGGAGCTGTGGATGTTTCATCAGGGAGGAATGACGAATCATGAGGCCCTCCGGTCGGCGACGCTCTCGGGAGCGAAGTACGTTGGTCTCGACGGCGACATCGGCTCGCTCGAGCCAGGCAAGCTCGCGGATCTCATCGTGCTCGACGCCGACCCGCTCGAGGACATCCGAAACTCGACCAGTGTCCGCTACACGATGGTCAACGGGCGCCTCTACGACGCGATGGAGATCAGGGAGATCGGAACCGGAGACTTCGTCCCCGAGCGGTTCTGGTTCAACAGAGAGTAGAGGCAGGATCCAGGAGTCAGGATCCAGGAACCAGGATCCAGGAACCAGGATCCAGGAACCAGGATTTGCGCGAGACGGTCAGCGTTTCGCTTTGTCTGACTTGTACTCTCAAAGTCGGAGATCCCTCGCTTCAACCCTCCTCGTCATCCTGAGCCGCCGAAGGACGGCGAAGGATCTGGTCGGGGGCTCATGAATGCAGAGGCGCGCAAAGGCATTACGCGGATTCACGACCCAGCCCCGGTCCTTCGTCGCTGGCGCTCCTCCTAATGATCTGGCGAAACGGTTAGCGTTTCGCTGGGTCGGACCCCTCCAACTACGCAGAGCTCGGGATGAGGCGGACGCCTGGCTCCTGGCTCCTGAATCCTGAATCCTGAATCCTGGCTCCTGATCCCTGATCCCTGATCCCTAATCCCTCAGAATTTCCGGACGTCCGCGGGGACCAGGACGTCGAGTGAGCTCTCCCGGACCTCGAACTCGATCTCGGCGGGGAGGTCTCGCGGCTCGCCGTCGACGTGAGCGGGCCCCTCCTTCGATCGGATGATCCGCCCCTGGCGGGCGCGCCGGATCGACACTGCGCTGGCCTGATTGAATCTGCCGGTGAACAGCTGCCAGAGAAGAAGCGGGGCTCCCAGGATCGATGCGTCGCGAAGGATGGCGATGTCGAGGGTGCCGTCCTGGAGTGATGCGAGCGGAGCCACTCTTGCCTCGTTGCCGTACTGGCCGGAGTTGGCGACCGCGATCAGGAGTGCCTCGTGCTCTTCGGTCTCCTCTCCGATCTCGAGCCGGTAGGTCTCCCGTGCATAGGACCACCAGGCGAGGGCACCTTCCTGAACGTAGCTCGCCAGACCGCGGCGTCCGGCGTCCGCGAAGCGATGTGCGACGGTTGCATCGAAGCCGATGCCGAAGATTCCGAGGAAGGGATCACCGTTGACGAGTCCCGTGTCGATCCGCTCGATCCGAGCCTGCCGGAACGTCTCGAGGGCGGCAGCCGGGTCGCAGGGAATCCCGAGGTGGCGGGCGATCCCGTTGCCCGAGCCGGTCGGAAGGATGGCGAGCGCGATGTCCGACCCGATCAGCCGTTTTCCGATCTCGTGCACGCTGCCGTCTCCGCCGACGGCACAGACGACTTCGAAGCTTTCCTGTCGGGCATATTCGATGTACTGATCGGTCTCGGCGACCGAGCTCGAGCTGAGGATCTCGAAGCTCCTTCCCATGGAGCCCGCAATCGAGGAGATCGTCTCCTCGAGCAGCCTCCTGTCGCGGGGTTTTCCGGCGCGAGGATTGAGAATGAAGAGGGTCTTCATGTTCCGGGCGGAGAGTAGCAGAACCTCCGGGCGGAACCCGCGATCGGTTGCAATGCGACGAGCAAGCGGGGGATACTTTCATCAGGGAGGAGAAAAGATGACTAACCCAGAACCAACCCCCGTACCACCACCGCGGAACGAACCCGCAACGAGTCCGGATGCCCGTCAGTGGGCAATGATCACGCACCTTTCGGCGCTCACCGGACTCATTACCGGTATCGGCTTTCTGCTCGGCCCGCTCATCGTCTGGCTCATCAAGAGGGATGAGTATCCGATGGTCGACGAGCACGGCAAGGAAGCGGTCAATTTTCAGATCACCGTGTTTATCGGCTTCGTCATCGGCGGTCTGCTCGCGATCGTGTTGGTCGGCTTCGTAATCATGCTGGCAGTTGGAATCGCAGCCGTCGTGTTTCCCATCATTGCCGGCATCAAGGCGAACGAAGGACAGTTCTATCGCTACCCCTTCACCCTCCGTCTGATCAAATAGTCCCCAGCGAGCCTCGGCTGTCGGGCCCGCCGGCCGAGGCTCGGGGGGGCGGCGCAAGTTTCGGCAAAGTGGCGATCGAATATAGCGCCGGTTTCTAACCGGCCGTTCCGCCGGTTTTCAACCGGCCCGGGACACCTTCCTCAGGGTGCCGTCGCGTCGCCGTCGACGGCGTCGTACCTCACGATGACGTTGCGAAAGCGGAGACTCTCTCGTCTCGCTTTCGCGATTCTCTCGTGGAGATTGCTCCATCCGGTCCACCGGTCGACGAACGCTTCGGCCTTCGCTGGATCCCCCGCACTCTGGATCTCCAGCACCTCTTCGAGAAGCGAAGCGACCGCGTCGTGATAGGCGGAGTAGTCGATCGCGAGCCTGTCCGTTTGCGAATCGAACTGCAGCACGCCCGTGTCGAGAAACCAGTTGAACTGCATCAGCTGCATCGTCTGGTACGGCTGGTCGCGCCGCGGCTTGACGGTCTGCAACGTTCGGAGAATCCCACTCGCATAGAGCGATCGGAGTCCGGCGTCGTCGTAGTATCCGGCGGTTCTGAGCGCGGGACCCGCGAACAGAGATACGAGGTCGGCTTTCATCTCCTCGAACGAGTCGGCGGTCGCCCCGAGAGCGACGTCGAGCGTGCGTCCTCTGACGTCGCGGTCGACTCCGAGGTAGTGACCGATCTCGTGCCAGAGCGTCCGGTCGAAGTTTGCATTCGGAGTGAGGTCGTCGCGATGAGCCGGCGCCACCACCGCGTCCCATCCGGCCTTCGTGTTCTCGAACAGCGTCGGGTTGCGCATGATGTTCTCGCGCAGGAGAATCGTCCTTCCGTAACGCTGCGAGAATAGAGGATCGTTCGGCAGGATCGTGGCGGTATTGGCTCCGCGCGCCTGCCCGAAATCGGCGATCACTTCGTAAACGCCGACCGGTATGTCGTCGCGGACACGCTTCTGCCGCTCGTATGGAAGCGAGCTCTCGATCTCCTGAATCCCCGCGATCGCCGACTTCAGCTTCGTGCTGGCTTCCTCGTCCCGTTTGAGCAGACTGAGCGACATGAATGCTTTCGCTCCATACAGCGGATCGTCGTAGGTTTCGTACGATCCGATCTGCGCGTTCAGACGGCCGAATCTTCCGGTCACCCACGAAGCGTCGCCGCTTTCGTAGTCGTCGCTCAGCAGATCCCGCGATCGGTTGCGGAGATAGCGAGCAAACTCAGCGTCGTCCTCTTCGACCGCGTCCGCGGCCTGGTTGAGGAGCTCGTAGATCTTCATGATCTCGGGCGCCCAGGCGACTGACTGAGGAATCGCGTAGAAGGGATGTTCCTCCGGGTTCGCATCCACGTGCCGAAGATGAACGGCGAGGCCCGGATGAAGCACGTGCAGAACGGGATATCGCGCCAGTGTTCCGATGTCGTGTCGGAGATTGGTGTCGCTCGAAGCTCTCACTATGGTTCGTTCGGCGAGGATCTCGTCACGCATCTCCGGGTGCCGTGCGAGATATGCGTCGATGGCTTCCCTCGTGGCGTCGGGAGGATAGATGTTGCGCACCGGTTTCTCCGGACCGACCGGGAGGAACGCCACCCGCTCGTTCTCCAGCGTCGTGACGATCGGGCCCTTGCTCAGCCGGTAGAGCGCGAGGAGGTTCCTGGTCGCGCGGCTGTCGAGCTCGACGTGCAGCGCTCTGAGCGCGGCGAGCGAGCTGAGAGCTTCCGGATGCTTCGCTTCGAGGTAGAGCTGGTGGAGGATCGCCCCGGCCTCGAGGAGATGGCCGACGGCGCGCCGCTCGCCGGGCGTCAGGTCCGACAGATCAGGATCGAGACGGATCGTGCGGGTCGCGTCGAGGATCGGCTGACTGCGATCGACCCCCCAATACCCCTCGGGGAGCTCCTGGGCAGAGGCGGTCGCAGCGATGAGGAGGAGAGCGGCGGACATCGGAGCGCTTTTCATGGCGGAACTATCGTATGCGATCTGGGAGAAACGGTTGGAGGTTGGAAGCAGGTTGGAGGTTTGAGGTTGGCGGTTGGAGGAGTACGGCCAAGCGAAGCGCCGCGCCCTCGTCATCCTGAGCAAGTGACCGGCGCCTTGCGACGGTGATCGGAAATGACACCCGTGAGTGCAGAAACAACCGAACTCGCGTACTCAAACCGACGTCATCCTGAGCGGGGGGTCGGGCGGGCAGGCGAAGGACCTCGCAGGTTGGGACATCAGCCCAAGCGAAGCGCTGCAGGAGGGTCGAAGTCCAACAATTTCGTGGTCGTTTCATCCTGAGCCGGCGAAGGATCGGGGCGGGGGCTCACTAACGAAGGCGACGCCAGCTCGCGGAATCGAATCACGAGCCTGCCCCCGGACCCGACTCCTCCAACCTCCAACCTCCTCCCGTTACAATCCCCCTCCTTGATCGATCTCGTCATCATCGCCGCCTACCTGACAGGCGTCATCGCTGCCGGAATCTGGTTCTCGAAGCGGCAGAAGTCGACCGCCCGTTACTTCCTCGCCGGCCGCAACCTCCCGTGGTGGGCGATCAGCGCGTCGATCGTGGCGACGGAGACTTCGACGATCTCCTTCATCTCGGTTCCCGGAATCGCCTACGCGTACGGCGGCGACTTCCGGTTTCTGCAGCTCGTTCTCGGGTACCTGATCGGCCGGATCGTCATCTCGATCCTCTTCATACCGTCGTATTTCCGGGAAGAGCTCGTCACCGTCTATCAGCTGCTCCAGAGCGTCTTCGGCGGCGGCGTTCGCGCTCTCTCCTCGGCGATTTTCGTCGTCATGCGGATCATCGCGGACGGAGTGCGGCTGCTGCTGACCGCGCTCGTGATCGCCGCGGTTTTCACCGCGCTCGCCCCGGATCAGGCCTCCCATCTCGTGATCCCCGCCTCGATCATCGGCCTCGGGCTGATCATGATCGTCTTCACGTTCCTCGGAGGAATCGAGGCCGTCGTCTGGATCGAGGTCGTGCAGCTCGGCATCTACATCGCCGGCGCGATCGCCGCGGCGGTCGTGCTCACCGGTCTGATCCCTGGCGGCGCAGCGGCCGCGATCGATCTCGCCGCGGCCGCCGGGAAGCTGCGCTTCTTCGACTTCGCGTTCGACATCTCGACGACATTCGGCTTCTGGGCGGGACTCATCGGGGGTTGCTTTCTCACGATGAGCACACACGGAACCGATCAGTTCATGGTGCAGAGATATCTCTCATCGCGGAGCGAGCGGGATGCGATGCTGGGCCTTCTCTCCTCCGGGGTTCTCGTTTTCGTGCAGTTCCTCGGGTTCCTCTTCATCGGGATTCTGCTTTTCGCCTTCTACCGGCCGGATCGGATTCCCGACTGGGCGACGAACGTGGCGGCGCCCTTCGATGCGCCGGATCAGGTCTTCGCGCACTTCATCGCGAATCATCTGCCGGCCGGTCTGATGGGACTCGTCGTGGCGGCCATACTCGCCGCAGCGCTGTCGTCGTCGCTCAGCTCGATCGCGTCGACCGCGACCGCGGATCTCTATGCCCCCGCGGTGAAGGGGAGGGACGATCGCCACTACCTCAATGCTTCGCGCCTTTTCACCGTCGGCGCCGGCATCGCGCAGATCATCGTCGCGCTGATTCTGATGGGGGAGACCCGCTCGGCGCTCAACATCGCGCTCTCGGTCGCATCGCTGCTCAACGGGCCGATCCTCGGGATCTTTCTTCTTGCGGCGATGGGAGTACGGGGGCCACGAGCAGCGCTGGCAGGAATGATCGCGGGCCTCGCCGCGGTGACGTGGGTCTGGCTCGGAACCTCCGCGGCCTGGCCCTGGTACGTGACCGTCGGAAGCCTCGTCACTGTCGCGGTGGGGTGGATCGTTTCGAAGGAATCGAGCGCGCAGGTCCGGTGAACATGGAGTGCGGCGCACCCCGGCGCCGTCCTCAGCCGGCCTGGCGGAGGAAGCGGCCTGCGACCGGACCTATCCGCGCGGACTCGGTGATCCAGGGAGCATGTCCTCCGCCGACCACGTGCAGCTCGGCGCGGGGCATCAGCTCGACCATCCGCTCGCCCGTCTCGACCGAGCCGAAGGGATCGTTCTCACCCCAGAAGACCATGGTCGGTTGTCTCAACGCCTCGAGCTGCTCGGAAGTCAACCGCATCTCCGGTCGATTGCCTCTCAAACGGATCAGAGCGTTGAGTGTCGGAAGAAACTTCGCTCTGAAACCCGGAAGCTGCTCGGTTCTCAGCAGCAGCTCCGCCAGCTCGGGGGGGAGCGGGTACTCATTCACCATCCGGCTCAACTCCTCCACCTGGCCCTCCGATGGTGGACGAATTCGCGTCAGCAGACGCCCGAGGGGCCGGAAGGAAAGAAGTCGCATCGGCAGCGGTGCTGAGGTGTCGAGGACGATGGCCGGACAGCCGAGATGCACCATGGCGGTCACACGTTCCGGTCTGTCGAGTGCCAGCCATAACGTCCAGAGCGAGCCGAGCGAGTTGGCGACGAACGGCGCCGCGCTCAGTTCGAGCCCGTCGAGTACCTCGCCCAGAAAAACGCCAGTGTTGTGACGGAAGTCCTCGGTGAAGGCCTCGATGGTGTCGGTGAGTCCATAGCCGGGGAGATCGACCGCGAACAGGCGGAATCCATCGAGCTCTGCCATCAGGGGCGCCCACATCGCGCCGGGCGTTCCGATGCCGTTGAGCATCACGACCGGTGGTCCGTCGCCCGAGACCAGGACGTGAGTCTTTCCGTCGATTGATGGTACATCGATGAAGCGTGATTCGGCACTCACCTCGTACCGGTCGAGCATCCGTCTCTGCGCTTCGAAGAAATTCTCTCTCGCCTTCGTCATGACGAATCCGCCGTACATTCTGACAAATCGCGGCTGACGCCGTCGACGCCCGCGTCATGGGCTGACTTGGCAGATCACCAGGAGAGCGATACCATCTTCTATGGAAGCGGTTACCACGTATCGAAATACCGGGTCGAGATCATTGTCCCGGGGCGTCGATTGGCTATGCCAGAATCCTGCTTCGGCAGGAGCGCCGATCTCATTGTCGGAACCGCTTCCATTTTTCATTTCTCCCCATCCGTCTCGTACGCGGCGTTCTGATGGGTTGAGGGCGGCGCAAGGTGCGCCGCACTCGAAGGCGGCGCAGGGGTGCGCCGCAGTCCATAAGATCCTGCCTCAACCACAATCAGCGAAGCTGGTGAAGGCGGGCTGGAAGCCCGCGGTACTGCGCGGAGCGGAGACATTGCGCGAGCTCGTCACGGGGCGGCTCGGCAGGCGCCTCGCCCTCCCGGTGATGGGGGGAATCGCGCAAGCTGGCTCCTGAATCCTGGCTCCTGGATCCTGAATCCTGAATCCTGCCTAGCTTCGGTAGTCCGCGTTGAGCGAGACGTAGTCGTGCCCGAGGTCGGAGCTGAGCACGGTGGCGCGTCCTGGGCCGTTGCCGAGGGAGAGAGTGACCGGAACGCGCTCACGGGAGAAGATCCGCGCGGCGTCCTTTTCCCGGTACCCGTTCGGCTCGCCGTTCTCGATGAGCGTCAGCGGTCCGATCCGGAGCGAGACTTTCTTCGGTGAGAATTTTGCGCCGCTTCGTCCGACGGCCGCCAGAATCCGGCCCCAGTTCGGGTCGCCGCCGTGCAGCGCGGTCTTGACCAGAGGAGACGTTGCAATGGCATGCGCGGCGAGCTTTGCATCCCGGTGCGTTCTCGCTCCCGAAACCTCGACCTCCATCACGCGGATCGCCCCTTCACCGTCGCGCACGATCATCCAGGCGAGCTCGCGACAGACGCTCTTCAGCGCACCGAGAAACGCCGCACTCTCTTCGCCCCCGGCCATCGGGTCCCCTTCGAGACTTCCCGATGCGAGGAGGAAGACCGAGTCGTTCGTCGATGTGTCGCCGTCGACGGAGATCGCGTTGAAGCTTTCGGCTGCTGCCTCGACGAGAGCCTTCTTCAGGAAGGCCGGAGTCGCCGGCGCGTCGGTCATGATGAATGCGAGCATCGTCGCCATGTTCGGGTGGATCATCCCCGCCCCCTTGGCGACTCCGACGATCCGGGCACGCGTACCGTTCCAGTTGAACGTCGCGCGGGCGACTTTCGGACCGACGTCGGTGGTCAGGATCGCATGCGAGGCGGCGTCGACTCCGGTGGCCGAGAGCCGGTTGAAAGCCTCCGGAAGAGCAGACCGGACCCGGGTGTCGTCGAGAGTGACGCCGATGACGCCGGTCGAGGCGAGAAGGACCTCGTTCGGATCGCAGCCGAGCAGCTCGGCCGTCCGGCTCTGCACGCGCTTCGCCGCCTCGAATCCTTCGCGACCGGTGACTGCGTTCGCGCATCCGGCGTTGACGACGACCGCGCGCGCCCGTCCCGAAGACGCTTTGAGCGAGCGCTTCGAGATGTCGACCGGTGCCGCGGTGAAGCGGTTGGTCGTGAAGATCGCCGCGGCATTCGCGCCGTTCTCGGCGACGATCAGAGCGAGGTCGGGGCGCTTCTTTCGAAGACCCGCACGAATCCCCGACGCGACGAAACCCTTCGGCAGTCTCATCGCCCGCTCTCCCGGTTCTGCTTCGCGCGTGCCTTCTCGATTCTCTTCAGAGCGGTCGCTGCGGCCTTTCGGACGCGTTTCGGCGAAGTTCCGCCGGTCGCGGCTTTTCGGGCGACCGCCCGCGTCGCGTCGAGCTCGCGAAGATCCTCTTTCGTGATCTTTCCATCGGGCCCGAGCTCTGCCAGCGTGACGCCCTTCCGGATGGCCTCGCCGATGCGACGGCTGACGATCTCGTGCGCTTCGCGAAACGGGACATCTCGCGATGCCATCGAGTCCATGACCGCCGTCGAAAGAAGAAGATCGCTCGACGCTGCGGCTTTCATCCGCTCGCGATCGATGGTGAGCCCGATGACGAGTCTTCCGAGAGCGGGAAGCAGCGACTCGAGCAGCTCGAACGAGCGGAAGAGCGGTTCCTTGTCGAGCTGCAGATCCTTGTTGTAGGCGAGGGGAAGGCCGTGCATCAGCGTCAGGAATCCGCTCAGCTCACCGGCGGATCTCGCGGCGTGTGCGCGAACGAGCTCGAGAAGATCCGGATTCTTCTTCTGCGGCATCCGGGATGAACCGGTCGCGAGCGCGTCGGGGAACTCGACGTACGCCGTTTCGTCGGCCGAGAAGAAGATGAGGTCGGCAGCCATGCGCGAAAGGTGGCTCAGAAGCATGGAGCAGGCAAAGAGCGCGTCGGCTTCGAAGTCGCGGCTCGCGACGGAGTCGAGCGAGTTGCCGGTGGGCCGGCTGAATCCGAGCTCGCGGGCGAGCGATTCGCGGTCGATGTCGATCGGGGTACCGGCAACGGCGCCGCTGCCGAGCGGGCATTCGTCGCCGCGCTCGAGTGCCGATTCGAAGCGATCCACGTCTCGGAGGAGCATCTCGACGTACGCGAGGCACCAGTGCCCGAAGGTGACCGGCTCCGCCTGCTTGAGATGCGTGTATCCCGGCATGATCGAGTCGTGCTCTTCCTCTGCTTTGCGGGCGAGCGCCTCGGTGAGATCGAGGACCGGTTCGATCGCGTCGTTCACGGCCTCGCGGAGCCAGAGCCGGAGATCGGTTGCGACCTGATCGTTGCGCGAGCGGCCGGTATGAAGCTTCTTCGCGAGCGGCCCGACGATCTCCCCGAGGGCCGATTCGACGTACGAATGGACGTCCTCGTGGTCGTCGAGCGGGAGATTCTCCGTCCCCTTCTTCGCGATCGCTCGAAGCCCCTTCACGATCTTCGCGGCTTCCGCTTCCGTCAGAACCCCGGCCTGCTCGAGAGCGTGCGCCCACGCGATCGATCCTTGGACGTCGGCGTCGAGGAGGCGGTAGTCGACCGGGAACGAATCGTTCAGACGCTTCATCAGCGGATCCGTCTCCGTTTCGAACCTCCCGCCCCACATCGACTTTCGTGACATCGTATTCGTCAGCCCTTCGCGGCGATTGTATCGACCGCGATCGGTGCGAGGCGATGCCGCCCCTTCGTCGGAAGGCCGAAGAGCCGGATGAATCCGGCGGCATCGGTCGCGTCGTAGCCCGTCATGTCGAACGAAGCGAGGTCGTGCGAATAGAGCGACTCGGCGGATTTCCGTCCGACGACCGCGCATCCGCCTTTGAAGAGCTTGAGCGTCACCGTTCCGGAGTTGTTCCGGGCGAGGCTGACCGAAAAAGCTTCGAGGGCTTCCCGTAGGGGCGAGTACCACTGGCCGTTGTAGACGAGCTCGGCGTATCGCGTGGCGATCCGCTCCTTTTCGTGCGCCGAGTCGCGGTCGAGAGTGAGGGTCTCCAGCGCCCGAAGCGCCTGGTAGAGGATCGTGCCGCCCGGCGTCTCGTAGACTCCGCGCGACTTGATCCCGACGAGACGGTTCTCGACGATGTCGATCCGGCCGATGCCGTGGTTGCCTCCGATCCGGTTGAGCTTTCGGACCAGTTCAGCGGGTGCGAGCGATTCGCCGTCGACCGCGACAGGAATCCCTCCTTCGAAAGTGATCGACACGCGCTGCGCTTCGTCGGGCGCGGCCTCGGGGCTCAGCGTCATCCGGAACATCGATTCCTCCGGCTCGAAGTCGGGATCCTCGAGCGGGCCACCCTCGTGAGAGATGTGCCACAGATTGGCGTCGCGAGAATACGGATCCTTCTTCGTGACGGGGATCGGGATGTTGTGGGCAGTCGCGTAGTCGATCGCGTCCTCGCGGGAAACGATGTCCCACTCCCGCCACGGTGCGATCACCGGAAGCTGCGGAGCGAGAGCCTGATAGGCGAGCTCGAAGCGAACCTGATCGTTACCCTTACCGGTGCAGCCGTGAGCCAGACCGTCGCATCCGGTGGCCAGAGCGATCTCGACCTGCTTCCGGGCAATCAACGGCCGCGCGGTCGAGGTACCGAGCAGATAATCGGCCTCGTAGATTGCGCCGGAGCGAAGGACGGGAAAGAGATAGTCGCGGGCGAACTCGTCGACCGCGTCGATCAGATAGAACTCCGACGCTCCGGTGGCGTAGGCCTTTTCCTCGAGCCGGGCGGTTTCCTCCACCTGACCGACGTCGACGGCGACCGCAACCACCTCGCATCCGTAGTTTTCCTTCAGCCACGGGATGATGATCGAGGTATCGAGACCACCGGAGTAGGCGAGGGCGACTTTGTAGAGCTTGTTTTTCACTGTCAGTTCTCCTTCAGAATCTTTTCGAGCGTGCTGACGAAGCCAGCGAGCGTCTTTTTTTCGATGATGTAGGGCGGAAGAATGCGGATGACGCGATCACCGGCGGTACCGGCGATGAATCCGTGGTCGAACAGTTTGCCGACGATCGGAGCGGCGGGCTGATCGAGCTCGATCCCCTGGATGAGACCCGCGCCGCGGACGTCGACGATTCCGAGCGTTCCGACGAGAGGTCTGAGGCGGCTCTCCAGAAAGTCCCCGAGCGCGGTCACGTGGTCGAGAAGACGCTCGTTGGCGATCGTCTGAAGCACTGCAATTCCGAGCTGGCAGGCGACCGGATTTCCTCCGAAGGTCGTTCCGTGCATCCCCGGTTTGATGAGATTCGCGATTTCGCGCGTCACGAGAACGGCTCCGAGCGGAAGCCCGCCGCCGATCGGCTTCCCGAGCGTCACGATGTCGGGAAGGATGCCGCTGATCTGGTGAGCGTAGAACGACCCGGTGCGGCCGATGCCCGACTGGACTTCGTCGCAGATGAGGACCGCGCGGTGCTTTGCGGCGAGCCTGCTGGCCGCCTGCATGTACTCGATGTCGAGCGGAATGACTCCGCCTTCTCCCATGACCGGCTCGAGGATGACGGCCGATGTGTCGTGATCGATCGCCCGTTCCAGCGAAGCGATGTCGTTCGGTTTCGCGAACGCGACTTCGCTGGCGAGCAGCGGAGCAAACGGCGTCCGGTAGGCCTCGCGGCCGGTCACCGAAAGGCTGCCGAACGTTCTTCCGTGAAAGCTTCCCTCGAGAGCGACGAGCCGGGTGCGGCCGGGATTCGCGAGACGCGCGAACTTCAGTGCTGCCTCGTTCGCCTCCGTTCCGCTGTTGCAGAAGAATGCCTTCGACAGACCGGTGGCGTGGAGAAGCCGGTCGGCGAGAATCCCCTGCCACGGGTGGTAATAGAGATTGGAGACGTGCAGCAGTCCCTTCGACGCCGCGCGCAGGGCCCGTTTGATCGCCGGGTGTCCGTGCCCGAGTACGTTGACGCCGATCCCCCCGAGAAGATCCCAGCGGGCTACTCCTTCGGCATCGACGAGCTTCGCTCCTTTCCCGGAGCGCGGATGAAACGAGGTTCTGGCGTACGTACCGAGTACGTAAGACTCCTCCCGGAGCTCGACCGACTCGTTCGAGACGTCATGCTGCAACAAGGCGAGTCCCTCCCATTCCTTCGAAGATCGCATCCTGATGCCCCGCCGTACCGGCGACGATGACCTCCGAGACTCCCCGGCTGAGAGCCTCGACGCAGGCCTGGAGCTTCGGCAGCATTCCGCCGCCGACGACGCGATAGAGGAGCATTTGCCGGGCGGTATCCATCGTGATCCGCTCGATAACGCGCCCCTTGTCGTCGAGGACGCCGGGGACATCGGTCAGAAAGAGGAGACTCTCGGCACCGAGTGCGATTGCGATCGCGGCCGCCGCGGTATCGGCGTTGACGTTGAGGAGCGCACCGCTCTCGCTTCCCGCCACGGAGGCGATCACGGGGAGAAAACCGGCTTCCGCCGTCGCCCGGATGAGCGCCGGGCTGGAGCTCCGGACGGTTCCGACGAACCCGAGGTCGACCCCGTCGACCGGAGGATGGACCTCGGCGACGAGAGTCCCGCCGTCGACTCCGGAGAGTCCGGCAGCCGGCGTACCGGCGAGCCCGAGCTCCGCAACGAGCATTTTGTTGACCGTCCCCGCGAGTGTGGAGACGACGACGTCGAGCGTTTCGCGGTGGGTGATTCTGAGGCCCGCGTGGGTGAGCTTCGGGATTCCGAGGCGTGTCAGGTTCGTATCGACGCGGCGGCCTCCGCCGTGGACGACGGCGATTTTCCTTCCGCTGGCCCACGCCGAGGAGATTGCACCGAGTGCTGTGGCACGGGTGTTGGGGCTTTCGAGGAGACTTCCCCCGATCTTGATCACCATCCAGTCGTTCATGAGAGGCCCTCCGTTTCGGCATATCCGTGAATCCGGTTGAAGTTTTGAACTGCCTGTGATGCTGCCCCCTTGAGGAGGTTGTCGATGACCGAGACGACGACGGCGCGTCGCCCCTCGCCGAGAAGTTGGAATCCGATCTCGCAGTGCGGCGTACCGACGACGCTCCTGAGGCTGGGGAGGTCGCCGTGATCGAGGACGTGGACGAACGGAGCGGCGTCGTACGCCTCCGAATATGCGGCAGCCATCTCGCCGGGCTCGACCGAGCGGTCGAAGCCGATGTGGATCGTCGAGAAGATGCCGCGCGGAATCGGGAGCAGGTGCGGAACGAAGCTGAGAAACGCCGGGCCGTCGCCGAGCTGCGATGCGATCTCCGGCTGGTGCCGGTGACCGGCGACACCGTAAGCGCTGAAGTTCCCGGCGAGCTCGCCGAGCGAGTAGTCGACGCTCGCTCTCTTGCCGGCTCCCGAGACGCCGCTCTTCGCATCACAGATGATCGTGGCGCCGCCGAGAAGGGGGTCGAGAGGCCTGAGCGCGAGAAGAATCGAGGTCGCGTAGCAACCGGGGTTCGCGACGAGCGTGGCTCCCTCGAGCGATCCGTTGCACCACTCGGTCAGTCCGTAGACCGCCCGATCGAGAAGACCGGCCGAAGGATGGTCGAACCCATAGAAGAGAGGATAGAGAGAGGCGTCGCGGAGCCGAAACGATCCCGAGAGATCGATCGTGGTGATCTTCTCGGCGGCGAGTCGCGGCACGAGCTCGGCCGACAGCTCGTTCGGTGTCGCGAGAAACAGGGTGTCCGGATCGGTGGCGAGAAGCGCGTCGAAATCGAGCGCCTCGACTCTCGGCCCAGCCACCCCTCGCAGAGACGGATGGATCGACGCGAACGGCGCGCCGGCATTCGCCTCGCTTGAGAAGACCGACGCGATCTCGGCGGACGGATGCTTCGCGAGCAGCGAGACGAGCTCGGCTCCTGAATATCCGGTAGCACCCACGATCGAGACACGGTTTGTCATGTGATGTTCTTCAGCTCCTGAATGAAAAGGGAATGGGGAAGATGCGTCGCCCTGACTGGCGGTCAGGGCCTCGTACGAAGGAGCTTCCTCGTGGGGGAGGAGAGCGAGGCGTGAATTCGATCCGACAGAGCCTTTGCGGTTCTGGCGGAAACCGTCGCGACGAACACGGTGTCGTCGCCCCCGATCGATCCGACGATTCCCTCGAGTGCGGCATCGTCGATCGCCCGCGCGAGCGGCTGTGCCTCCGCGGGAGGAGTTCGAAGGACGATGAGATTTCCCGCCGGGATCGCCGAGATCACCAAGGTCTGGACCGCGGCGTCGAACCGCTCCTCCCGGCTTTCACGCGGAGTGAACTGGGCGACGGTCGCTCCGAGGAGAGAATCCGGCAGAACGTAGCCATCGGGACCCTTGATCGCACCAAGCTCGCGCAGGTCGCGCGAGAGCGTCGGCTGGGTGATCTCGAAGCCTCGGGCTGCCAGAAGGTCGAGGATCTCCTGCTGAGACGTCGATGCCGTCTCCCGGATGATCCTTGCGATCTCGTCTCTTCTCTGGATGGTCGAGTGCATGTTTATTCATATTCCAGCATAAATATGCGTTCAAGGCAAGGGTTTATTCCAGGCAGGGCGGGGTCGGGGGGGGTAAAATATAATTTAAAACCAATTAAATCAACACGCGCACATCGGGGAGGGTAATTTAGAATGTGAATAACCCCACCCCACACCCAGCAGGGGGGGGGGTGGGGGGTGTTGAGAATGTGAAGGTATAAAAAAAAACACCGCGAAGTATAGAAGTTATAAAAAAAAAGTAGTTCCT